>JASGMM010000087.1 GCA_030156435.1 Clostridiales bacterium
GATTGCAACTCCATCAGTATATAGAATATGACTTCTTGTCCTTTAATATCCACTCTATATACTACGTCGGCTTCTTTCTGGTTGAAATCCTGCAGTATACACGATTTATCTATCTTCATAACGGCAGACTCATCTATCATGTCTGCCCAGCCCTCTTTTATGAAATTCTTCAGCAGTTGTACGAATACCTTCTTGAACGATAACAGGTATTTATAGCCCGTATCATGAGGGTTATGGATATCGCTCTGCTGCTTTTCTTCTTTCATATGCATTCCTCTTCCATCTAGCTCAACGCTAACAGTATTATAGCATATTTTAAGATGTTTTAACATATCATTTTTGGCCGGTTGACTTCCTCTTTGCATTTGTATATCTATACATATGACAAGACAACAAAAAGCAAAAAATATCTTGAGAAATCCACTGCATAATGTTAACATAGTATAAGCTGATGAAGAATCGTTTAATCGTTTGAGAATGGAGGGGATTTTTTGATAAAATCATCTACATGGAAATTGAGCAGGAGTTTCCTGGTTACACATGCCGTGCTGGCTATAGCCTTTTTTGCTTTTTTGCCTGCGGTATTGGGGTTAGTTAACCTTTTGAGCGGTAATTTGGGTACAAGCACGCCGCCGACAAACATGTCGCAACAGCAGGGCGACGTAGGTCAACAACCCGCTCAACAGCAAGCGGGTGCTGATGATAGCGCTGCTCAGCCGAATGCACCTGATGCACAGCAGCCTGTTGAAGAGCAGCCGGAGGCAGGTACCGACAACTCTGTTCAACCGGATAATACTTTGCCAGACCAATCCGGAACCGCTCAGCCGGGGGAAGTACTGCCGGCCGAGCCTGAGCGGAATCTTACGGCCGAGTTTATAGCCGGCCTTATTACAGCTGCTTTATACCTTTTCATAATGGCCGCAGCGGCTCAAGGCTCCGGCTTTGGCGATAGAGAGCGTATGTTATATAACGGCTTTATAGCGGGTGCTATAGCGTCTATACCAGCTTTGGTGCTAACCATTATCTTAACGATAAGTGGCGGCAATGTGGCGTGGATAAAAGTGGTACACCGTATATGGATGAGCCCATACATTGAGATATACAGTGTACATGAGGATATCATGATAACGCTGGCGTATGTGACGTTGCCTCTAATGCCTATAGCGACCGGCGTAGGCTATTTGAGAGGAATAAGGAAAAAGGATGAGGTCGTAGCGAAATTAAAGGCTACGGCACCTAAGCCTGATAAAATATAGAAATGGGGTTATGTTATGTTGCGGAAACTTATGATAGAACAGCGCATTATAGATGCGGGTATAGTCGCGGTTGTGCGTGCCGAAGGCGTACAGCAGGCTCTGAATATAGCCGATGCCTGTATGCAGGGTGGCATATCATCTATAGAGATCACTTTTACAGTACCCGGCGCAGTAGAGGTTATAAAAGAATTGAACCTCCGTTATGGAGATAGGCTTGTGCTGGGCGCCGGTACGGTATTGGATGCCGAGACGGCCAGATTGGCAATAATAAACGGCGCTAACTATGTGGTAAGTCCATCGCTGAACATTGATACTGTTAAATTATGCAATAGATACCAAATACCATGCATGCCGGGAGCTATGACCGTAAAAGAGGCTGTTGAGGCCATGGAGGCAGGGGCTGATATTATAAAAATATTTCCCGGTGAATTATTTGGGCCGGATATTATAAAAGCTTTTAAAGGGCCATTGCCACAAGCGTCGTTTATGCCCACCGGCGGCATAAGCTTGGATAACGCCGAGGAATGGATTACAGCAGGAGCGGTAGCGCTTGGTGTAGGAGGTGCTCTGACCGGCAAGGCTAAAGACGGGGATTACGCTGCTGTCACTGAAACGGCACGCAAGTTTATTGATATAGTGCATCGGGTGCGCAGTAGATAGGAATATGGCAGATTTTTCATCGGTGATAGATCAGATAATTATATTGATGATCTTATTGGCTGTAAGCTATATAGCGGCTAAGGCCAAATTCATAAGCCCATCAGATAAAGACGGCGTATCGAACGTCATGATAAAGATAACACAGCCAGCGCTCATTATAACCACTTTAAGCGGTTATAATTTTTCTGCCCAAATACTTATAGACAGTTCCCTGATAGTGTTGTTTGCTATAGTTTCTTTAATTGTATCCTTTGCTATGGGGTGGTTGTTGTCCGATAAACTGAATATACCCGAGGAACGGGCTGATGTATTGCGGTTTGAGCTGATGTTTGGCAATGTGGTATATCTCGGTTATCCTGTGTTGTCAGCACTTATGGGCGACAAAGGTATATTCTACGGTAGCGTTTTTACTATAGCCAACGATACGGCCTTGTGGACGCTTGGATTATGGTTGCTGACGCGCAGGCAGAATGATCGTACAAACGGTTGGAGAAATCTTTTTAATATGAATACTATAGCGTTTTTTATAGGCCTGGTGATGTTTCTAACAGGTATAAAGCTGCCCCGCCTGGTATTTGCCGCATTAAATCCTTTGGGGAAAACCACTATATACCTCTCGATGATATTTATAGGAGCGGCGTTGGCTGAACTCGATATAAAGGAGGCTGTCACCAATGGCAGCACATTTGTGCTTTCTATAGCCAAATTGGCTGTTATGCCGCTTTTGCTGTATGGATTGCTGACGTTATTGCATGTAAACGATCTCGTGAAGCTGGTGGTGGTCGTGCAAGTGGGTATGCCGGCCTCAGCGCTGGGGCCGGCATTAGCCCGCCGCTATGGTGCAGATTATACCTATGGAGCGCAATGCGTGTTGATGTCTACATTGATAAGCCTGATAACATTGCCGGCACTCATATGGCTGCTCAGTATATAAGCGAAATTATAGCAGCATATTTTGGGCCGGGTTGAAAACATGCGGTTCAAGCGGCGATGCTTTCTTTATAGCGTCCAATATGGGCTCTAATCTTTCGTAGAATACTATTACTATATCGCCCGGTTGCGCCTGACCCATGGCGGCGCTTATGGCGTCAGTTTCTGATAATACGATATTCATGCTGCTTTTTGGCATGCCTGCTTTTAACGCTCCTTGCTGAAGCAGGCGGCTTACTTCGCCCGTTTGCCTTCCTCGTAGTTCTATGTCCTCTTTTATTATTATGCGATCGAATCCATGACCTGCTATGCGGCCCATCTCGATAATATCTTCATCCCTTCGGTCACCCGGTGCCCCTATAACGCCTATAAGTCTGGCGGGATTCATTTGTTTTAGTGCGCTTATCACCGATTTGTAGCTTTCGACGTTGTGTGCGTAATCGACTATAACCCTGAAGTTACGGATATTGAATATATTGAATCGCCCGGGGTTTTGCAGCGAGTCGCTGTAGAATGTCCGCAGTGCCTTTTCCATAACCGACACAGGCACTTTTATACCATAGCCAGCTGCTACGGCTGCCATGCTATTCTCAATATTGTAGGTAAGCTTTCCTTCCCATGTGGCAGGTATCTCATCCACAGCTATAACATTGTATATATTTTCGCCGTCGAATAGTACTATATAATCGTCTTTTAGATATACCGCAGGTCGCCCGTTGTCTATCTGATGCTGTATCAGGATGTTATTTTGATTAAAGGAGAAGTAAATTAGGTTACAGCGTACGCGCCTGGCTGCTTGTACCGATATAGCGTCATCAGCGTTGAGTACGGCATAGCCGTTATCCTTAACTGCTTCTACTATCAGGGATTTGACGTGCAGCATATCCTCCAATGTGTGTATACCATCTATCCCCAGGTGATCGCCAGTTATATTGGTGATAACGCCTACATCGCTGAGATCATAACCCAGTCCCGAACGTATTATACCACCTCGTGCGGTTTCCAATACGGCAGCTTCTACCGATTTGTCGCTTAATATTATCTGTGCACTAGCCGGCCCTGTAGTGTCACCTTTCATTATGCACTCATCGTTTATGTATACGCCTCCCGTTGTTGTCATACCGACATTGAGGCCCTGGGTGCGCAGCATATGGGCGATTATGCGCACGGTAGTGGTTTTGCCATTGCTGCCTGTAACTGACACAATGGGTATTGACGAGCGTTGCCCTTGAGGATAAAGCATGTCTATTATGGCTTTGGCGGCATTTCTCGGTTTTCCTTTATAAGGATAGTGATGCATGCGTATGCCGGGTGCCGCATTGATCTCGATGATGGCACCGTTTACGCCGTCTAATGGAACATCTATATCCAAGGCCGTTATGTCTATACCAGCTACATCTAGGCCTATAATTCTGGCAGCGCGCAGTGCCAAATCTGCGTTGTAAGGATGAATTTTGTCTGTGCGATCTATCGCTATCCCGCCGGTACTAAGGTTGCCGTTAACCCTTAAATACACTTTTTGCCCGCTTTGAGGTATGGAGTCAATGTTTAAACCGTTTTTGTGTAGATAGGATGTTACTTGTTCGTCTATTTTGATCTTAGTGAGAGGGCGTTCATGATCATCACCGCGCCTTTCGTCACTATTGATCATATTTACCAGTTCGATTATAGTGTGATGGCCGTCACCTATCACATAAGGCGGTATCTTCTCGGATACGGCTATTACCTTATCTCCTACTACCAGTACTCTATAATCGCGGCCCTTTATATATTTTTCTACTATTATCTCTTGATCGAACAGGCTGGCGCTTTTGAATGCTTGCTTTACAGCCTCGGGGTTATTAAGTTCTAACCATACGCCTTTGCCCTGATTTCCGCCTTTAGGCTTTACTACCACGGGATAACCGATGCTTTCGGCTATCGATACCGCTTCGTCTACATCTAAGCAGCTTTGACCAATGGGAACAGGTATGCCGATATCTGCCAATATGGATTTTGTAATCATTTTATCACATGCTATATCCACAGCGATACAGCTTGTATTCTCGGTTATAGTGGCTTCTATTCGTTTTTGATACTTACCGTAGCCTAATTGCAGTATACTGCCATCGCCTATGCGCATTATCGGTATATCGCTTTCTCTGGCGGCATTTACTAGAGCTTGTGTACTGGGCCCGAGCTGTGTGCCGACGGCCTTGGCTTTTAGCTTTTTTAACCTATTATCGGTATCGATGGTTTGCTGGTTTATCAATGCCTCCGTAATGTCTATTGCCAACCGCGCAGCTTCTAAACCGACACATTCGACATCATATGCGAATACTATTAGATATTGAGAATTTCCATCTATGCAGCGAGCTTTGCCAAAGGATACATCATAGCCCAGGCAATGTTGTATCTCCAATGATAGGTGTTCTATAACATGGGCCAGATAGGTTCCCTCATACAGACGTTCTACAAAACCTCCCTCGTATCCCGGCGAGCATCTATGTTGTCTCAAGCCGGGAAACATTTGAAGTAAATGTTGATTGAAATCTGTTATATCCTTGGTGGCAACATTATCGAAATTTTCGAGATCTATCACCAGCTTTATAACTGGTTTGTGGCTGAATATATTTCTGCCTTTGTATGCTTTGAGTTCACAGATGTGCAATGCTTGTCTCCTCCTGTTTTGTGTCATAAGTTAACAATGGTTGACGTATGTTCATATCAAACCCGCAACATGCTGGAAGGATATGCAATGTTACATTGGTTAGAGCCAATGGTTGATCAGGTTTTAGTTCCGATACATTGGTATAGTCGATATGTATACCGTCCAATACCGTTACGGCTCCGGAACCTATGACGCGGAAACAGCCATTCGGCATAACATGTATGGCGGTATCTTCATCTATGCCTATGCCGAGCATATATGGATTTTGCGCTATAGCTGATAGTAATCTGCCTATCCTTCCCCGTTGCGCAAAGTGCTGGTCTATTACCGCGTCTTTCAATAATCCAAGGCCAGGCGCCATTTTCAACGTACACTTTCGAGGCGAATCGTCATCTTCACCTGATACTATCATAGTTTGGCTCATTGCCGAAGCGCCGGCGCTGGTGCCTGCTATGAGCAGTCCATCTTCATAGGCCCGCAACAACGCCTCATCTGCCAACGTGCCGCCGAGTATACTGCTTATGCGAAGCTGATCGCCGCCAGTAAAAAAGACGCAGCTGGCATTATATATTGCATCGGCATATTTTTGCTCATTAGCGTCCTGTCTGTCGTTTATATTCAACACTTTTACATCTTTTACTCCCAATTGATCGAATATATCTATATATTCATTGCCAACCTCTTTTTGATATTCGGTAGCGACGGTGATTATAAGTATAATGCTGTCGTTGCCACCGCTTAATGCCACAGTTTCTTTTAATATTCTGCGGTCGCCGTATTTATCTTCTGCGCCACCTATAATGATCAAATTTCCTTTGACCTTATTATTCATAACCATCCTCCAATATATACCCTATATTTTTACTATTTTAGTCTATGTTTATTCATTTTTAATTGCTGCTGTATGGATGTGTATGATATAATAAACGTAAAGTTATGCAACCGTTTGTCTTAACGAGAGGAGATGAATTATGGGCGTTACCATTAAAGATGTTGCTAAAGCAGCTAACGTGTCGCCGTCCACGGTATCGCGCGTTGTGAAAGACAGCCCGCGCATAAGCCAAGAGACCAAGAAACGTGTCAGACAGGCAATGCGTGAACTTGGCTATCATCCGAACGCGATGGCTCAAAGCCTTACTAGCAAGAATACAGGTAATATAGGCATAATGTTGCCACGGCCAAATGATGAGGAATTCAATCATCCGTTTTTTCCTGAAGCATTGCGCGGCATAAGCGCGGTATTACGCACGCACGATCGCGATATATTGTTCAGCCCTGCCGGTAATGAAGTGGAGGAACGGCGAGCGCTTCAACGCATGGTGCTAAGCGGTAAAGTAGATGGTGTTGTACTATTATCATCGCGTATTTCTGACGAATTGATAACGTGGTTGTATTCGATAAACTTCCCATTTGTGGTGATAGGAAATCCTAGGCCATTAGGATTGGAAAGAATATGCTGGGTAGATAACGATAATGTGGAGATAGGGAGGATGATAACTCAATATCTAATAGATAAGGGGTATGAAGATATAGGTATTATAACCGGCGATCTAAGGTTTGTAGTAAATATAGACCGTTTAGAGGGATATAAACAGGCTATGGAAGCTGCCGGCAAATCAACTAACAGAGCTTATATGGCAGAAGCCGATGTTTGGGAAGACGGGGGTTATAATGCTATGCTGAGAATACTGCGCAACGGCAAGCCATCAGCTATCGTCACCGTGGATGATCTCTTTGCTATAGGAGCGATAAGGGCTTGTAGGGATAGAGGGTACTCTATACCGTATGATATAGGTATAATAGGCGTTAACAATATAGGCGTCGATCAATATCTCATGCCACCGTTGACGTCAGTTGAAATATATGCTTACGAGCTTGGAAAAACGGCAGCGGAATTGCTGCTGAAAAGGATCGAAATCGGACCTGAATACAGTGATTGCGTTATTATTCACGGAAGGCTTGTGGAGAGAGCCTCTTGCTGACGGTGTATATCGTTACACATTTGCGAAATCATTTGTCTTAGAAATTGAAATAAGTTGCGCATATTATGTTTTATAATTTCATAATATGTTACTTAATTTTTATAGGATATGTACAAAAACTACTTGACAACTATATAAAATGTGCATATAATAAAGGCATAGCGCAAAGCTGTGCGCAATCAGTTTAATTATTGCGGATATTGTTTGCATAATTATGCTTAAGATTGCGCAAGTGTGCAGTGCAGACAATATATTAAGTAGCAAAGGAGAGGTTAAAGGATGTCTAACAAGAAACTGGTTGCTGCTATATTAGCAGCGGTATTGTTGCTGAGCGTCGTGCTCACAGGATGCAGCGGTGGTTCTGAAACGCCATCGTCGTCAAATGATCAGGGGCAGAACAATGGACAAACCGACAATAACAATGCTGCTTCCAGCGGCGAAAAAGTTACCATCACGTGGTCCACATGGGGTAATCCCGGTGAATTGCAGCGGTTCGAGGAGTTGAATGCTGAATATATGAAACTCCATCCTAATGTAACTATAAAATTTATGCCGGTGCCCAGTGGTTATGATGACAAGATATTGACACAAGTAGCCGGTGATACTGCTCCGGATGCTTTTTATGCAGGTGAGACTCTTACCCGCAAGCTTATAAAGCAGGGCAAGATTGAAGAGCTTGATTCTTATCTTGATAATTCCAGCAAATTAAAGAAGGATGACTTTATACCTGTATTGCTGGAAATGGCCCAAAAGGACGGTAAGACATATGGACTGCCTGTAGACTGTAACCCCGTGGTACTGTATTACAACGCTGATTTAATAAAATCAGTAGGTATGAAGACGCCTCAGGAATATTATGATGAGGGTCAGTGGACATGGGATATCTTTAGCCAGATTACATCGAAGCTTGTTGCCGCTGGTAAGAAAGGCTATATTCTTGAAAACTCATGGGGGAATGTATATAGTTGGCTTGCTTCCAATGATGGTAAACCAGAAATCTATAGTGAAGACGGTAAAAAATATCTGTTAGATTCTCAAAAAAATATGGAAGGCTTAAAATTCTTGTCCGATAATATTAACAAAGGCAATATAACTTATGCGGGTTCATTGCCTCAAGGCCAGGGCCCTGATGCTATGTTTATGTCCGGCCAGGTTGGTTTCACATCTTTCGGTCGCTGGACTGTGCCTATATTTAAGAAGGTCAGCTTCAATTGGGATGTAATACCGTTCCCGACGAAAGATGGCAGCAAGGATCCTCAGAGCGCTATAGCTCAAGCATTT
>JASGMM010000012.1 GCA_030156435.1 Clostridiales bacterium
CCTCCTGTTTTAGAAACATTATCGATCAGAAACTCCCTTATTTCATTCGATAAAGTCTTAAGCTGGTCTATATCCAATGCTTTCAAGCTCTCAGGACTATCTATATCATCGAGCAATCTACTCATAGGTCTTTCCTTTCCCTTCGCATCAGCGAGATTAAGTATTTCGGGCTTTTTATTATAATATCCAAAATATATGCAACCCTGTATACTATCTCTTCGGAATTATTTATAGCGTAATTTTTACCTAAGGCTTTGCCTCCTATAGTAAGCGATGCTATGCCGGCGCTGAGCATTATGCTTATAATCATATCATAACTATTATGGGCTAAAACTATAAGTTTGCCCGCTATCACCGCTCCTGCCGCTCCGCTTATGACACCTGCTATATCGCCTATTACATCATTGCAAAAACTTGATACCTTATCGGCATTGCGCACAAACTGCACAGCCAGAGCTGCTCCTGGCATTTTACGCGCCGAGCGTGCATGAAAGGGCGCCTCCTTGGAAGCAGTAACCGCTACTCCTATTATATCAAATATTACGCCTATTGCTATAATAATTATTAGGATTATCCATGCCATAAAAAGATCCGCCGATTGAATTGTAGTCTCAGATATTAAACTCATGATAGAGGATATAAGAAATGCTATGCCCGTAACCACCAAAGGCCAGCGATCTCGATGATTTTTATTGTTTTTAGAATTTTTAGTTTTAATTTTATTATTTTTTACAACGCTTTTCCCTTTATGTAAGTGAATATCGCTATCGTCATTATCCATGAAAGCATTAACCTCTTTAAATAATATACATTGCGATGGCAGCATGTTGGGTAAACTCTGCGGCTTAGGTTCGGTAGGATTTCCCAGACGATTACTCTCCGTCGCCGGAGGAGCGGTTTCCCTTTAAAATCGTCATGCCGAGTCGCCTATGGCATTCACCGAATCGCCACTAAGTCCACACTTTAATCCCCAACATGCCTCGTGATGAGCAGCCTAGGAGCTTTCCTCAACAGCCAAATCGATCCCTAGCCTCTTTTGCAACATAGGTTTCAAGCAGCGATAACCTCGCGCCTTCGGCGCCTTCCGGCCAAGGTGTGAACTGCTATCCACCTATATCACTCAAGGCAGGCTACACTGTACACAGCGTCGTTTGCCGCATACAGGTTCATCCCCGAGCAGTAGCGCTTTCTTACTGAAGCACCACCCTCTCGGGCCTCCGCGATAGATGGGTCATCGGCTGCATGCCATTGCAGCTTGCCCACCTATCTTAACTCCCAGCACCAGCCCCCGACTGGGCGTCAGAAGCCAGCACCAGGAACTTCATCGTTGTGCCCTTAGCGGATTTTTAGCCCCGCTTTCAGGATCGATAGCGCTGACTAGGATACTGCGCCATCGCACTTGTAGATATAATTATAACATATACATATAAATACATGCAAATCTCATAGAGCATCGCCAGGGGTGAAGCATGAAAATTTACAATCGGCATTTCATCAGCTTATATGTACCAACTATTTAATATTGCATGCACTAACTGGCTTTATAGAAGCTGTCTATGTAGAAAAGTATCTGAATTTGAACACATCATACCGCTTAATCGTTATTTTACACCTATTTTTGGGCAGTATTGTACCCTTAGGCTTATAAAACGCTTTAAGTAAAGCTCTAAAACTTGCCCTTATATTCCATTAGATAAACATACTTATTGTTGCTATCCCTCGTTTTACATAAATTCTGAAGGTACTAACCTCCATTGCCGCTTCTTTGATATGGCTGCTTGTATCCCTTCTTTATCAAGTACCGCACCCTTTAATGCTTCGTATAAATCTTTTATAAATTGCTGAACCCCTCGCTCTTTTACCATTTCAGCCACTAGTTCGCTATGAACCAATAACTCGTTGATAAAGTGCGCTATCTTCATCAGATAATGGTATCCTTTCATAGCGTTCCAATTATATGATAAGCAGTGTTCATATTCATAACCATAATGTTTTTCTTCTAAAATGTTATTTTCTATCTTCCATCTGTATCGCGCCATCTCGGTACACCGGTAAAATATGTTGTATTTGTTGATCGTTTTGCCGGATATCCACGCATAACGCGTCTTTTTGTGCTCGATTTCATCGCTGTTGCGCTTAACCTCGTCCCATTCTTCGTCGCATATCACCACGTCGAAAGTCTCTTTATTTCTCCCATTTTGCCCGTAATAGTAGGCAACATCGTTTGCCCATCTGTATTCTTGATGCCGATTCCCCCAGTCGCATTCGTAACAGTTTTCGCTCTCCAATTTCATTATCCCTTCGGCATCTTCCCAGACTTCTTTAAGGCAGTTGTCTTTTAACACAATCATATAATCCCAGTTATATTGTTTGCATATGCGTATTACCGGTCCACAGGCGTATAGTCCATCAACTACTATCGAAAGACGGCTTTTGGGAAATATACTTTTTATCTTTTTTGCTATACGGTAAAACGCCTTCCTTTCACAATCCTGCTTATTTGTTTCGCTGCCATATCCCTTGTTATCAAGAAGCTCACTTGCTACGGGTAGGATTATACCGTTATCCAATATTAGTACCGCCTCCAGCACATAAGCATAATACTGAGCATGTTTTTCTCCTTCTTTGCCTACATGGCGCTCTAAACAATGCTCGGACCACCTGTAATCGCGTGAGTACTTTTGTGTCCCATCAATGGCTATTACGTATTGATGCTTACACAGATAATTCTTGAACTTCTTCCTCCTGATAAGATCTTTTAATAGTTCTATCATGCATTCCTGAATCTGTTCAACATCCTCTATATCTTCAAGTAGCCTTGCTAGTGTATCGGCGTGAGGAATGGTTTCTAATTCTGGAAAGGTGATTTTTAGGTTTTCGATAAATATTGGGTTGGTCATCTCTCTATTTGTTCGCCTACGCGATGATACTTGCAGCAAAAACATAATGATACCGTATAGTAGTAATACAGTCATTTCGTATTTGATTTTGCCAGTTTGTCTTGGATCAGGTATTTTGCTCAGTTTTTTAAGCAACGGCGGCAATATTTGTTTGAAGATGACAGTTGTCCTTTCGACCATATCCTGCCTCGCTGCCATTTCTTCCGCTTGATTTCTCCAAGATGATTTGCGATTGGGTATGGATGTTTTTTTAGTCTTAAAATGAAAATCCACCTTTGAACCTTTATTCTTCGTCTGGATTAATCCTCCTGTATGGCCTTTCTCCCCTAAGGTAAGTCATAAAGTCTTTCTCGAGAGGATATACGTATATAGCTTTACGTGATAGAGGGTATTCTTTGTTTTTATCCATCCGCCCACGGCCTTTGGTTTGACCAAGATAGAGCCAGTTAGCCGCCTTGTAGCATGTGCCGGCAAAGTGCTCTAAGTCAACGAAGGTTTCCAGTAATACCGGTGCATAGCAGTACCATTTTAACCAGTCGCTTTGTATCTGCCTGGCAGCTATGGACAGTACCTTACTAGCAAGGTTTTGTATGTGCGCCCATGGTAGAATAAGAAAGCGACTGTTATTTATTATGAGGTGCAATCGCTCTTTCTTATCTTGTATACTCCAACCTATCCATCTATCTCTATGTTCAAGTGCCCATGCTGAGGCTGAAAATTCCAAACACCCCAGTTCTTTATCACCCGATTTTATGAAATAGTGAAGCCTGGAGCCAAATTCTTGTTTGTAACCGAGCATATGGTATTGGTCCAGGTATGCCTTCCAACGGGCAAATGATGGTTGCCCGCTAGTTACAATTTCAAGATAAATGGGTTCATATTCTGATAGCTCCCCACATATTGGTGTGGTGTCAAATTCCATGTGCTGTGTTTTAGTGGATACTTTCCTTATGCGAGATCGCTTGGGCTCAGGAAGCTGTATGATTCCCTCGGTTTCTAGCTTTTGCAGCAATAGTAAACACTGCGGTGTTTTAGGTCGCCCTGCTGGTGTCGTCCAATCCAGAAATTCGCATACCGTTGAAGCCAGTTCGCCTCTGGGTAGTGATTGGTATGTTTGTCTGGCCCATTTTATGAGTTCTATGTCCTCGCTGGTAAAATTTCTACCAGCAAATGTTATGATAGTATCATTCATAATTAAGTATTCCTACCTTTCCAATACTATCATAACATTTTCGCTTTTTTGCGTCCAGTTCTTTTTGAGAAAAAATTTATTTTCTGTACCCTTCTAAGCCTCATATGCCACTACTTTTAATTTCGCTCTTCACCCCTGGAG
This sequence comes from Clostridiales bacterium, assembly GCA_030156435.1. Lineage (GTDB taxonomy): Bacteria > Bacillota > Clostridia > Mahellales > Mahellaceae > Mahella. Next base: position 4,234 of record JASGMM010000012.1, read on the forward strand.
CATCGCTTAAGCGAGCAAATCGCTATAAAACCATATTAATTGCGGCGCCGCATCATATAGGAGGCCATTTCTTTCAAAAACGTCCCTTTTTGACCGAAAACGGCTATTGCATCTATTGCATGCTGCGTGAATTCTTGTGCTGCTTTTATGGATGCCTCGATGCCGTATAGTGCCGGATATGTAGCTTTAACTTCCTCTTTACCGCCTTCGTCCACGTCCAGTATGTCATCGCTTATCTGAAACGCCATGCCCAGCGCCAAACCGTATTGCTCTATAGCCCGCACATATACATCATCAGCACCTGCAGCCAAGGCACCGGCTTTTACTGCTGCGCATATCAAGGCAGCGGTTTTATGCTGATGGATATATTGTAAAACGCCATCGTCCACAGGCTTATTTTCATACAATAAATCCATAACCTGCCCTCCTATCATACCGCCTATACCTGCCGCTTTTGCAATGGCTATGGCAGCGGCTATATGATGAGGATTCCGAGCTATGTCATCTAGCATGACTTCAAACGCGTGATTGAGTAGAGCATCGCCGGTCAACACCGCTATACCCTCGCCAAACACTTTATGGCATGTCGCCTTGCCTCTTCTCGTGTCATCATCGTCCATAGCCGGGAGATCATCGTGTATAAGCGAATAAGTATGAATGAATTCTATAGCGCATGCAAGCGGCATACAATCGTCTACATGCTCATCAAACAGTTCATAAGCCGATATAAGCAGCACCGGCCTCAATCTTTTACCACCGCTGAAGACGCTGTAACGCATGGCTTCGTGTATTACCGGGGGATAAGTATCAGCAGGCGGAAGCATATTATCCAGATTTTTATCTATTATTTCTATTTTATGTTTTAGCTGTTGGTTAAAATCCATATCTGTCCTTAGTTAAAAGGAACCTCCTTAAAAGCATTTTGCTCTTTCATCAGCATGGTTATCTTACCTTCGGCTTCGTCAAGCTTTTGGCTGCAATAGCGCGATAATTCCATGCCGCGCTCGAATAATGCTATAGCCTGGTCCAATGCAACATCTCCATTTTCTAAAGATGTTACTATATTTTCTAATTCGCGGATAGCTTTTTCAAAGGTCATATCATCTTCTATCATCATTTTCCCTTTCGACTTCTAGATCCACGATCTCAGCCTGTGCTCGACCATCATCGTAGATTATATGTATACGTTGCCCTAATGAAAGCTCGCTAACAGACTTAATGAGACTTTCATCCTCGACATCTAGCGTCATGGTATAGCCGCGTTTCAATGCACCCAAGGGATTAAATGCTTCTAGCCTATGCTTAAGATCATTGTACAAAGCGCCTTTTATTTCCATCCGATGATGCATATTTATCAGCAAATATCGTTCGGCTTGATCCAATTGCTGCTGTTTATCTTTCAAAAGCTGCATAGGATCACGCATAATGCGGCTGCCCTGCAATTTATAAAGACACCGGCGTTGTTCTTCCACTAGCATATCCACCGCTCGCTTGGCATTCAAGCACAGCCCGGCAATACGCTGCTCCAATTCGGTTTTTAGTGGGACAACCAATTCAGCGGCAGCCGACGGTGTGGGCGCCCGCATATCCGCTACAAAATCGGATATGGTGAAATCGGTTTCATGGCCTACTGCCGATACAACAGGTATATGAGAGCGATATATACTGCGTGCCACGACCTCTTCATTAAAGGGCCATAATTCCTCTATTGAACCGCCGCCTCTACCTACTATTATAACATCTACCGATTCATCCATAACATTCAGCGCATCTATAGCTTCGCTTATCTGTATAGCTGCAGCCCTGCCCTGCACAGCCACCGGCACTATGAGCAGGTCAATGTTCGGATAGCGGCGATGTGCCACATTTATTATATCGCGTACAACTGATCCAGTATCAGACGTTACCACGCCTATGCGTTTAGGAAGCAAAGGCAGCGGCTTTTTATGCGCCTGATCAAACAGACCCTCTTGTTCCAGCTTAGCTTTAAGCTGCTCGAAAGCCAAATGCAAGGATCCAACACCGAACGGCTCTATCCTTTCGGCATATAGTTGATATTGCCCATCCCTGTCATAAACATTCACATAACCCTGTACCAATACATCCATGCCATCCTGCATCGCAAAAATCGGCTGCCCATATTGCCTGAACATCACACAGCGTATTTTGCTGTTGTGGTCCTTCAGCGTAAAATAGCTGTGACCTGAGGAATGCAGTTTATAATTTGATATTTCGCCGCGCACATACACCGAGCGCAATAACGGATCAGAAGAAAACATGCCTTTTATATAAGCTGTCAACTGACTTACGCTGAATATCAGAGTTTCCATTGCGATACAGCTGCTTCAAGAGTATTTTGCAACAACATGGTTATGGTCATAGGGCCTACCCCGCCGGGTACAGGAGTTATCCAGCCGGCTACTTCTTTGACGCTGGCAAAGTGCACATCGCCAGTCAATTTACCTTCCACCCTGGTGGTTCCTACATCTATAACTACTGATCCTGGTTTTACCATATCGCCTGTTATGAGATTTGGCTTACCCGTAGCTACAACCAATATATCGGCCCTTTGCGTATGGGATTTCAGATCAGCCGTCTTGGAATGGCATATGGTAACGGTCGCGTCCTCATTGAGCAGCAGTATAGACACAGGTTTGCCTACTATGTTACTGCGGCCTACTACTACAGCATCTTTGCTTTTTATATCTATGTTGGTGCTCTTTATCAAAGTTATTATGCCCTTCGGGGTACACGGTACAAATCCCTTTTCGCCGTTTAACAGCTTACCCGCGTTCACCGCATGAAAGCCGTCCACGTCTTTATCCGGTGAAATATCCCTCAGTACTGTCATTTCATCTAAATGATCGGGTAAAGGCAATTGCACAAGTATACCGTTTATTTCCTGCCGTTCGTTTAGCTGATGTACCAGATCCAGCAACTGCTGTTGTGAAGTCTCCTGAGATAGCCTGTAAACCTCTGAGTATATACCTGCTTCCTGGCATGCCTTCTCTTTATTCCTAACATAAATCTGAGAGGCCGGATCTTCTCCTACCAACACAACCGCCAGTCCTGGGGCCTTACCCGTTTTTTGTTGCAATTCCATTACCTGCTGTTTTATCTGCTGGCGTACAGCAGACGATATAGCCTTGCCATCAATAATCTGTGCTCCCATCGAATATCTCTCCTTCACACCGTACAATTTAGGTTTTGTATATTAATCGAAAAATGATATGGCTTTCATGCTTTAGTGAGCTGTTTCATCAAGCCTGCCAGCACGCCGTTAATAAAAGTCGGCGATATATCATCCCCATAACGCTTGGCTAATTCCACCGCCTCGTCTATAGAAACCTTATATGGTACTGATGGCATATATAACATCTCGGCCGCTGCTATCCTCAATATGGCCAAATCCATTTTTGCAAGGTATTTGATCTTTCTGCCGCAGCTCTGTTCTATGCCCCTATCTATGTCATCCCTATGTTCAAGAGCAAGTTTTACGATTTCATCGATATATTTAGCATCAGCTCCATTTAACGCATGCGTGTTAAAAAAGCGTTCCAATATATCATCAGAGCCACCGCCTTGCATATCTATCTCATACATTAAACAAACCGCATCCTGTCTGGCCTGCCTTCTGCTCATATCATTTTTCCCTTCTTATGCCATAGTTTATCCATCGAGGAGCACACCGTCAATGAACTTATCGCATACCCTTAGGTAATATCTTGTCCAAAAATTCTAAGAAGCTTTCTCCCTTATCGAATTTGTTGCCTATATAATATCCTGCTCCAATACACAGCAATATAAACAGGGTCCTCCATAAGCCTATTATGAGAACAAGCAGGCTGAATATAAACCCTATCGTTACACCAATCGCTTTACCTCTATATTTATCGAAAATATATACCAACAATTTCATAATGATCACTCCGCCTTGTAACGCGTTGTCGGCGATATGCTGTCCACCCTAACCGTTATAGCTTTTATTTTTATCCCGCCATAATTCTCCACATATTCTTTGACTTGACTTTGAAGATTATCGGTCAACTCCGGAATTTTTACATCCTGCTCCACTTGTACGCTCAACATTATCTGGGTACCCTCAGGATCAACGGACACCGAACTCTTTATATCCTTAATACCCTCGATCATCCTGGCAGAACGCTGAACCATACTGTCTATAGCATTTACGGACAGCATGACGCTGCCGGTGCCGTCCGATTTGAGCATTGCTCCACGCGGTGCTCTGCGGCGCGAGCCTGACAGCAACAACTCCAGACTTATAACCAAGAACAACAACCCTACTATCAAAACCGCTATGGCCACTTGCGTATTGTCGTATACGCTCCGTATGTACATATAAACCGTATCTGCCGGTATCCAACGCAACGCAATCGCCATGGCTATAACAGAGATGATGATTATCAATATAGTATATATAGCTAAAAGTACTCTATCTAAAATACGCATTTTCATACCTCCTTAGTTAGAATAACCCTCTGATAAATCAGAGGGTTATAATTAGGCTATTATTCTTCAGCTTTTTCAGAAGAATCCGTTTCCTCTGCTTTGGGGAAATTAACGCCTTGCACATGCACGTTTACAGCCGTTACCTTCAATCCTGTCATATACTCTACAGCATTTTTGACGTTCTCCTGGATCTTCCATGCCACATCCGGTATTCTTGCTCCATAATCGACAATTATAGCTATATCTATGCTAGTTTCTTTATCGCCGACCTGAACCTTCACGCCTTTAGCAGGATTCTTCCTGCCAAGTATACCCGCTATATCGCTGGCTAAGCCTCCGCTCATATCGGTAACCTTTTCCACCTTGGCAGCAGCCACACCAGCTATAGCGGCAACTACTTCGTCTGCAATACGAATATTGCCTGCTGTCTGGACATCATTGCCTTGCACCTTCTCATTATCTACATCAGCCATCTCGATCCCTCCAATCTCTTTTATCTATATTGTACCAGACAATTCGGAGTTTTACAACCTCATTAAATTATTTTCGCTCTATAATTTTAATTTTTTCAGCAGGCTGATTTGTCCTCTGCATGACTACATCCTGTATCTTGGCAACATCAGCAGGTGTTAACTTACTAGGTGTCGATACTATGATATTGGTGGAATCCTCATGAACAAAAGCTAAAGCATCTTTAAATCCCTTGGCTTTTAGCAAGTTTTCTATAGCCATTTCCGTTTCATTGGTTTTTATAAGCTCAGACAGCGTCTGTTCGGCCTCAGCCTTCGATTCCTTATCCATATCGGCATTGGTAAGTATCTCTTTTAGTGTATCTATCTCCTGACTCCTTACCTTCTCTCGTTCTAATCGGTACTCGATAAAGAATGTGGCCGCCGAGGTGCTCGAAGTCATAGCTTGTTGCTCCAGCGACGAAGCAGATGTCGGCACATCTTTAACCTCTATGTCGTTGCTTTTTGGAGAGGCCGATGGCGGTTGAATATCCTTATCTGCATCAGCAGGTTTTGCACCGTTCGCTTTATCGCTGCCATTCGTCTGCACCACGCCCCTATTATTTAATTGCTGGTCATAATAATAATTCAGATAACCGGTTAGGAATAGTAAAGCCACCAGCGACACTATAACAATAGTCCTTCTCCTCAATATTACCATTACAACTCACTCCAATTCAATCTCTATTCTGTTTTTTCATAGCAAATACTGTTACTTTATGCGCAGGTACGTCCAATACGGTTTGTACCGCATGGGATACATCAGCTTGCACAGCCACATCCTCAGCACCTTCTGCCACTACTATAACCCCCCGTATCTTTGGGGCCAATTCTTTTATAATCATCGGTTGACTGGCCCCTTGTTGATTTAATATTACGTGTTTGGAATCATCGGTTTCTTCTATAATAGTACGATCACCCCCTTGATTATCTTTCTCCTCAGTCGTTTTTGTACTGCGCTGCACATCCGTTGCCGGTACTTTCTCACCATCCGACTCAAAGGTTATCATGACCGATACCGATCCCACCCCGTCAACCTTGGACAATATATCGGCCAGCTCTGTCTCTAGGGCTTCGCCATAATCAGAACTTGCTGTCACCGACGGCATATCGTTTTCAGTATCATCAGGCAAACCAGCACCAGCAGGCGGCTTTGAGAATTCCGATACGGCTAAACTTATCACAACGGCCATAATCAATACAGTCAACCATATTTCTATATTCTTTATATTCTTTATGCGGCTATAGTATTCTTTAGCTTTAGAAAAAATGTCCATAATACCGTTTCCTCGTTTCTAAGGCAAATCACTGATAGCTGATACAGCGATGTCATCCGGCGAAATCTGATAGTAAGTTGCAAGGGTCGTTTTTATGTTCTGGGCATATGGCAGCGAAACGGCCTGCACTGTTTCTTCACGTTTGTCGGATATATCTATATTTACCGGTTCTACAGGTTCAATGCCGCCTTTCTTTTGCTTCACATATATATGCATAGATTGGATACTGCCAAATGTTTCGCTATCTTCATCCTCATCTACCGCTATATCTACCCTCGCTGCTTCTCCATATCCTAAAGCATCGACCTGCTGCTTTATGCCCTGTTGCAAACGTTTTTTGTAAAGCTCTACGGTCGACTTTGACTGCTGCTCCTGTACTAGCTGTTGAGATTGTTTTAAATCGGCGCGCTGCATATCAAAACTTATGTTGTTTATGTTGTTTACCAGCTCGTCGCCATGTCCTAAAAGCTTTATAATCGGCGATAGTATGGTCAGCATTATTACAATGCCTATAATGAACTGTATATATTTCCGGACTTGGCTGTCCGGTAATACTATTTCCATGAAGGTAGTTATGAGCACTATAGAAACTATAGCGCTTATCCACGATTTCAACCACTGAATAACCACTGCTTATACCCTCCTATAGTATAGCCTGTGGGCTGTTTATACCTATAAGCATTGCTATAGCTATAAAAAACATCACCGCCACCGAAAATACCAGCGTAAACAACATTATCAGTATATCGCCTATGCTATTTAGGCATTGGCATATGCGCGGTTGCGCAATGGGCTCAATAAGAGCGGCCGCAAATTTATAAACAAGCGCTACGGCTGCGATCTTTATAGCTGGAAACAAGCATATGGATGCAAGGATAATAAGCCCTATCACGCCTATGGCACTTTTAACCAATGCGCTATAGCTGACCACGGTGGCCATTGAATCCGAAAGAGCTCGGCCTACTACCGGTACAAAATTATCTACAGCAAATTTGGCCGTCCTAAAGGAGACGCTGTCAAAACTGCCCGCTGTTATGCCTTGAATTATGACAATAGCTGAAAATATAATAAAAGTCAGTTTGAGTGCCCATGAGCATATATTTTTCAATAAATCTGCCAATTTACCCAGCGGGGCCTTGTCCGATATATGGTTTACCAGAGTGAGTATAGCTGATAAAAACAGCAGCGGTAGCACCACATCCTTTACAAAAGTACCCACCACACCCACCAGCAACGCCATCAACGGCTGAAACATGACCGAGCTGCTCACGGCTCCTGATGCCACTAGCAATGTATACATAGTCGGCGCAAATGCCTGCATAAACAAAACCATATTGGACAAGGCTTCTTGCCCATAATTCATCATTTGCCTGAAGCTTTGTATAACCACCATTATTATCAATATATAACAGGCATAGAAGGCCATTTCACCAGCCGATTTGCTGTCGAAAGAGCTCTGGAGCTGATTGAGTATACCGGCTGCTATAGCGATGATCAGCACATTAGATATAAGTCCTATATTCTGCCACACTTCCTTAAATAAACCGCTAACAAGATTTTTTATGATCTGCCATACATCGAACGGTATACGACCTCTAAGCATGTCCTTCAGCAATGTGCCGATATCGGGATAATCTTCGCTCGCAAAATTCTCATAAAATTTGGCTATTTCCGAAATGTCTAAATTGTCGAGTTGCTGTTGTATTAAATCATCATCCGGCATCGCTCCTTCGTCATCAGGAGCAGCATAGGCAACAGGAATCAACATATACGATACGATTATTATTATGCTTATATACATTATGAGCATCAATCTATTCATATCAAGATACCCTTTCATCACTGCATCACGCTGCTTATCAGATCAAATACCGCTAATACAATTGGTAAAGCAAGGATCATTATAAGCACCTTGCCGGCCAGTTCTATCTTGGATGCGATGGAGCCCTCGCCGGCGTCCTTGCATATTTGCGAGCCGAATTCGGTTATATACGCTATGCCGATGATCTTCAGCACCGTAGTAAAATATATATTATTCAACTGAGCCTTCCGCATGATCTCATTCAAAGCCTGTATGGCTACAGACAGCTTTCCGGCTATCATAAAGAAAATTACCAAACCCGCGGCAATGCTTACTATTAGAGCCATCTCCGGGCGCTGCTGGCGCAAAGTAATAGCCAATATAGCTGCTACCAACCCTATCGACACTATTTGAACGATATCCATAAGCCCCATTCACCGCTAATACAACTGAAATATGGATTTGATGGTTTGAAAAAGCTGGTTTATCAAATCTATAACCATAAGCAAAACTATTACAAGCCCCGCCAATGTGGTCATCATGGCTATCTCTTCTCTGCCTGATTGCACCAGCACCCGATTCAATATCGCTACCAGAATACCTATGGTTGCTATCTTAAATATGAGATCTATATTTACGCTCATTTTTTCCTCCGTTATAGTATCAATATAGCTATACCCAGTCCACCCAATATACCAAGGTTATTGTAAAGTTTTTGGTTTTTTGCTTTTTCAGCTTCGGCAGATTTCTCCTGTTGCCTGAGTTGATTCAATATGAGCTCGAAATATTTAATCTGATTATCCGCATCGGAAGAACCCAGTGTCTTGCCCAAATTAAGCAATATACCGATATCATCGCCTGTCAATGCCATGGACTTGGCATAACGTCTCAGAGCCGTTTCCCATACGTGGTCTATGGTATAGCCCTTGCGGTCGGATAACATAGAGGCTGTATCCTCCATCATGCACTGTATTTCACCTTTCATAGATAACGCTACGCTCTTGAAAGCTTCCGGCAAAGGCGAATATCTGTATATTACCTCGGTTTCCAGCATTTGAAGAGCGGTTTGTAGCCTCCTCAATTGCGCTACGCGAATGGCATATTTCATGGCATATATGTTGCCTATCATAGCTGACGCTATCACTATGACAGCCGATAATATAAGCTTAAGCATCATACTATCACCTCATCGGTTTTGCCAACAATACATTGCCATTATATCCGTCATATACGCTTTCGACGGTGCCCGTACCCAGGCTCCTTCCCAATATAACATAACGTTGAAATATTCTCTTATCCATCAATTGTTTGAATATGGGACGGTTGGATATATCATTCATATCCTTGCCATGAGCCGAAGCTACTACGATGATACCGGAGTTCAACGCCTCCTCTATAGCATATACGTCTTCCTGACGGCCAATCTCATCGGTTACTATCACATCCGGTGACATAGCCCTTATGGCCATCATTATGCCTGCGGCTTTTGGACAAGCGTCCAACACATCAGTCCTTATACCCACGTCGTTTTGTGCTATGCCCATATAACTGCCGGCCAGTTCGGAACGTTCATCAACTATTACCACCTTCCTGGGGATACAAGCGCCGCATCCATCGCTGAATTGTCTGGCTATATCGCGCAATAATGTCGTCTTTCCGCACTGCGGCGGCGATACTACCAGCGTATGCAACGGCTTTGCATCGTCGTCTATAATAAACCGCATCACCCTGTCGGCTACACCTATTAATTCTCTGCTAATCCTTACATTCAACCCGGATATGTATTTTATAGTTCTGATAGCTGAGCCTGCCATCACTGCCTTTCCCACCACACCCACTCTATATCCTCCGGCCAGCGTGATATACCCGTTCCTCAGTTCTTCTTCTATGGCGTACAGGGAATATTCCGACATGAATTGCAATGTCTTGTCTATATCCAATTTGCTCACCTTATAGGCCTGTTTGGGATCCCTGCATATATGGCCGGCTTCATCCAGCATATAATCGCGATTTGCTGATATGAGCATGAGCGGTTTATTCACGCGCATGCGGATTTCTTCCATCTTATCGGATAATTCCGATGGAATCTTGTCCAGCATAGCCCTTATATTTATGGGCATAAAATCCAAGAGCGATTCTTTCCATCCGTACCTTTTGTTTATCTCATTTTCTATAATCATAAGCATGTCCTCCTCTCGTTAATATAACTTATTAACGAGAGGGACAAATTATTACTCAAATTATATAAGCGTGAAAGTGAAAATACCGTTGTCCGTAAAATCAGTATTATGATATACTATCAACAAATGAATACACTGCTCTATATAATCGGTGCAATAATTTTTATAATCAATCTTGTAACAGGATTTACAACAGGTCCATTTGGTGGATTTGTTATATCCGTTGCCAATGGTATTTTATTAGCCATAATACCATTCGCACTAGCGAAAATTCTCGATAAACAAGATACTATTATATATATGCTAGCAAGTGAAAAACACGAGAAATATTCTAAGGAAAAGAAAACATGTCCGAGATGTGGCTATGAGTATAACGTTGATTTCTCTTCTTGACCGCATTGTGGATATCGAGATTGAATATGTAAAAGCGGCTTAAACATATGTTTAAGCCGCTTACAAACGTTAGTTGCATGTTTGACCTTCTCTAATAAAAGTAAAGAGTCTTATTCGTCTGAATCCTCGCCGTCTTCTTCACCATCACCCTCGTATTCGTATATAGGCTGATGGCAATTAGGACAAATAACGTCTTCATCATCATCCTCGAAGACATCAGTATCGATATATACCACTTCATGACAATTAGGACATTCTATTTCTATATAATTGGTATCGTCATCATCCTCGTCGTCATATTCATCAGTATAATCGTATATTTCGTCTTCAATATCGGCCAAGTCCTCATCTATAGCACTGATATACTCGTCCATTTCATCCTGCCTTTCGCTGATATCCTCAAGCTCTGCGGCTATCTGATCTAAGATATCGAGTATGGCATTCAGCACTTTACCTTCATTGGTATCGTCTTTTATGCCAACGCCTTCTACAACGCCCTTAAGATAAGATATCTTTTGTTTTATTTCGCCCATAAGGCACCTCCTGTTAAATCATAATTATATTTTGCTCTAGACGCGCTCCATATATTCTCCGGTACGCGTATCTATTCTTATCTTATCGCCGGTATTTACAAATAATGGCACCTGTATAACTGCCCCCGTCTCCAATGTAGCCGGTTTACTGCCACCTGTAGCTGTATCCCCTTTAAATCCGGGATCAGTTTGTACCACTTCAAGCTCGACAAAATTAGGCGGTTCAACCGAGAAGGCCTCTCCTTTATAGAATTTTATAGTAACAGTCATATTTTCTTTTATAAATTTCAACGCATCTTCGACTTTATCCTTATTTAGCGGCAATTGTTCATAGGTCTCAACATCCATAAAGTAATAGAGCTCTCCATCATTATAGAGATACTGCATTTCTTTCCTCTCTATATGAGCTTGTTCGAACTTTTCGGTCGGATTAAAAGTGCGTTCCAGCACTGCTCCGGTAATCACATTTTTTATCTTTGTCCTGACAAAAGCCGCACCTTTACCCGGCTTAACATGTAAAAAGTCCACTACGGTATATACTTGGCCGTCTATCTCTACCGTCATACCCTTTCTGAAATCTCCTGCTGTTATCATATAATACGCATGCCTCCATTCAATTCTTATATTTCTATCAGTTTTTTTGTTGATGACGTAAAATCGTCTATATAACCATCGCGTACTGTTATGAGGTCCTCTATTCGAACACCTCCCATGCCCGGTATATATATACCGGGTTCAACAGTCACCACCGAATTAACCTGCAACATATCATCCGCCCCGGGCGAAAGCGTGGGAAGTTCATGTATCTCCAGCCCTACGCCGTGACCAAGCGAATGGCCGAAATACTCGCCATAACCCTTGGCAGCTATTAAATTACGGGCCAAAGCATCGGCATCTTTGCACACCATACCTGCTTTTATACCTTCCAGCGCTGTCCGTTGAGCTTCAAGCACTGTGTCATATATTTGGCGCTGCTCCGGCGATGCACGCCCCAAAACAACGGTACGCGTCATATCAGAGCAGTAACCGTTATATATACCGCCGAAATCCAGCGTTATAAACTCACCGACCTCAAACGGCTTGTCCGATGGCTGAGCGTGTGGCATCGAGGAATGATAGCCAGATGCAACAATGCTTGGAAAAGAAACGCCTTCGCATCCTTTATCCCTTATAATATACTCCAGCCTGGCGGCTAGTTGCTTCTCAGTTATACCAGGCTTTATATGTTCCAGCACAGCATCGAACGCTTTATCCGCTATAGCTGCCGCTTGCTTTATGAATGATAGCTCATCTTCATCCTTAACGGCTCGTAACCGCTCCATAGTATCGCCCATAGGTATCATCTCTATACCATCCAGCTCAGCACTTAATTTATTGTAAAATGCGCATGTAATATAGCTATCTTCAAACCACAATGCATGTATATTATTATCATAAATTATGTCACTGATCATAGACATTAATTTACCACTACTTACCAATATGGCCTCAAACCCTTGGGCTTGATGCTGTGCTTGTTCTATATAACGAAAATCCGTTAACAAAAACTGCTTATCATTTGTTATAATAGCATAAGCATCATTATTGGTAAAACCACTTATGTAAGTTACATTAGGAGGTTTGGCCAACAAGCACCCATCTATACCATTCTGCGCCATGGTAATCCTTAATTTATCTATCCTGCTCATCGCCCTTTGCCTCCATAAAGTAATAAAGTGCCAGTTTGTATACCATAGGGCCTAATCCCGATATTTGGCCTAGGCATACCGGTGCTATAACCGAATGCTCTCGGAATCCCTCTCTACTATATATATTCGATATGTGAATTTCTATAGTAGGAATATGAACACCTGCTATAGCATCCCTTATGGCATAGCTGTAATGCGTATAAGCACCAGCATTTATTATAATGCCGTCGTACCGCCCGTAGGCCGCATGTATAGCGTCGATTATATCGCCTTCACTGTTTGACTGCAAAGCATCCAATTCTATTCCGTGAGATTCAGCGATGCTTTTAAGCCCTTCTATTATGCTTTCCAGCGTATCATGGCCGTATATACCGGGCTCACGTATACCCAACATGTTCAAATTAGGCCCGTTTATGATCAATATCTTTTGCATAAAACGCTCCAAAAATGATTTTCTGTAAATTACGCTTATATACTATATCATAATATATTCCCTGTGACAAGGACAAATTACGCGTTTGTTAAAAAGGATAGGCTATCCTGCCGTTTTGCGCATCTATATATGCCACCCAGTATCCAAAGTCCCCATATTGCCGTTTCTGCCCTTTGGCGGGATACCAATACACATATCCCGTCATACCTTGAAACGGCTGTTCTCCCAAGCAAAATCGACCCGGCATACCATAGGCCACATACTTTACATTTTCGCCTTCATATATAAGCCCGATCAGATAATGGTCATATTTATACCAATTCCATTGCATAGCATAGGTGGGGTCTACAGCCACCGCACACCACTTTGAATCAGCTATGTTTTCGCTGAAAATATCGGAAACAGCGTTTCGCTCAACAAAACCTCTTATGCCTTCGCTGACCATAGCTGAAAATGGTTTATATTCTGGCGTTGAAGCATATGCCCTCTGTGGCATACTGCCATCGTCTTCTTCATTTAAAATAGGTGCCTGGAATTTGACGCCACCGTTTTGGTGAACACCATCGATTTGTTGCAACACCTCAGATGATGCCTCATACTGTTCATCAACCATTTGCTCCATCGTTCCGATGTTGTCCTGCGGCACTTGTTCATCCACTTCCACTTGCTCTATGGTTTCTGTTACTGTTTCATCCCCTATTTCGCCGGATATAGTTTCGACCGGTATTCCCAAAACATCGGCTGCTATGCTTTTTAACTCCAATGCTTTATTCTTTTTAAAATTACCCGATAATATTATTGGAATACCTGAACCGGACCTGACCTGAACAGGGTATGCCAGAACAACCAAGCCATCGAATTCCTCCAGTGGATAGCCTGTATCACCTACATCATCGGCATCGAATATCCAAGTCTGCTGTCCTATACCGTCAGCACCTATTTCCATATCACCTAAAACAGCTGCCTGATCGCCCTCGGCAGTGACCATCGCTACTAAGTATCTTTCCCCCGGCTGCACTGGCAAACGCATGTCTTGTACATATGTAAGTATTCTACCTTTATGATCCCTGATCTCCAGTTTGACATAACCTGCTGCAGCCTTTTCTTCTTTCAATCTATAACCGCTTTGAGCTTCTTGCAAGATTATATAATAACGACTGTAACCTCTTCGATTTCTAACCATGATATTATCCTCCCGAATACAAGTTTTCAATAAAGTATATGCAGTATAGGACCAAATTGTGACATTATCAATGATTTGTCCCTTAAATATAAATTTGCTATAATTGATAAGACATCTAAATTATATAGGAGGGTAAAAGATGGATAAAAATGCATTGAGGCTTTGGAAGGGATTCTGGCAAACCGCCGACCCTAAGATATGGGTAGCATCTACAATACCCATGGTCACAGCTACTGTCTTTGCATATGTTTTTGAAGGGACTTTTAATCTTTATTGGTTTATACTCACATTGATGGGCATATACCTTATCGAAATAGGCAAAAACGCCATAGGTGAGTTCGCCGACTACGAATCCGGCGTGGATCTGTATGTTGCGCCAGATAAACGAACGCCTTTCAGCGGGGGCAAAAAAACCATTGTCGACGGCGTGCTGACGGTAAAGGAAAATAAGGTTATAGCAGCATTTACTTTCGCAGCAGCCGCCATAATAGGGCTGTATATATCCTTCGCACGAGAACCAATGATACTCTGGATAGGCCTGGCAGGATTCGCTTTGGCTATCATGTACAACATGCCACCGTTTAAGCTATGCTACAGGGGCTTGGGCGAGATAACGGTCGGCACCGCATTCGGCCCGTTGGTCATGGCCGGCACATATATGGTGCAGACTCATAGCTACAGGATAGAAGTACTGCTGGCTTCTATAACACTAGGGCTTCTTATAACGAACGTGCTATGGATAAATCAGTATCCCGACTATGAAGCCGACGCTCAAGGCGGCAAGCGCAATTGGCTGGTACGCCTGGGCAAGCAAAAAGGCCTTGTAGTATATAAAGCATTGTTTGTAACATCATATATACCTGTAATAATGCTTATCTTTATAACGAGCAGCCCTGTCTGGCTTATATGCCTTATAACCCTTCCGATCGTTCATCGCGCCATAAAAGTAGCCGAGCAGTATTATGATGATATACCTCGCCTCATGGAGGCCAACGCCAAAACCGTACAGATATATCAGTTAACGGGGCTGACTCTCGTAGTAGCCGCTTTTATGACGCTTTGGCTGTGATATTATACGCGGGCCGCCTTTAACCATACGGACGACATAATGCTGCCCATAAAATTCGAGTATGCCGCGCGTGCGCAGAGCCTCAACGAGAGCGCGCTCGTCTGTATCCGTATCCATTATTATGCCAAGCGCTGTACCGGTGTGAGCTACATTAACGCCATAGGCACCCTTCCTCATCGCTATATCGATTATGTCATCCAAATACGGTTTTGGCAAAACGCTTTGATATAATCGAGCGCTCATTATAGCAGCATTGCCCATAACCGCCCAGTCGCCGGCGCTTACGCCGCTGCACAGCGCATCATAAGCCGCGTCGATAACGGGTACATAGGAGCGTTTTTTGTGAAAGCATATGGTATCGACCAAACCAATGCCCTCCAATACTAATACCTTCAAAGGCGGCACAGGGCCTATCATCTCAACCGCCTCTCCATTCACAGAATCGAAAAGCATAAGGTCCTCATATAATATACCGTCGGTCGGTTCTATTGACGCCGCCATAGCTGCTATTTCATCCGATGTGAGCTCATAACCGAAAAATGCCGCAACGGCTGCCGCAGTCGCCCCTATATCGGCCGTGCTGCTGCTCATTCCTTTGCCCAAAGGCAAGGACGATCGCCTTATTATCTCGAACGTCCCCAGCTTATTTACGGGGATATTTAGATATTCCAAAACAGCTTTTGCTGTATGTAATATTTTCCTACACGAGGTGCTGTATGTCTTGCTCGAATCACCGGACCGCACGGTAATCTCGGAATAGCGATTGATAGGATAGGACACCAGCAGCTCGCGGCCGCCTATAATGCCCTGCATCAGTTCGCCGCACGACCCCGGGCATATAGCCGTCACCTCTCTCGTGCTCATGCAAAGTCCTCCAGAGCTTTTATAAGGCACCGATTGCTATCCGCATCCCTCACCGCTACGCGTATATAGTATTCATTTAGGCCGTCGAAGTTGGAAGCATTCCTCACCAATATACGATATTCCTGCAGATGCCGCTGCACAACATCTGCCGTAACATGTTGGTTTAGCGATTTTATAAGCATAAAATCAGCTTGGCTTGGGTATACGTGCATCTTGCCGGTAGCCGATATCTTGTACTGTAGTAAATCCCGCTGCTCTTTAACCAGTCGACGCGTTCTCACCATAAATTCTTTATCATTTAAAACGTATACGCCAGCCAATGCTGCCATAGCATTTATACGCCACGGAGGTTGTATATCGCTTATCATTTCTTTGATACGGGCGTCGGCGATGCAATAGCCGAGCCTTAAACCGGGCATGGCGAAGAATTTCGTAAACGCCCTGACTATGCACAGGTTTGAATAATACTGAAATACATCTGCCATAGAAGTATGCGAATAGTCTTCAGTAAACTCTATAAAGGTTTCATCCAAAAGAACATTTATATCATATCTTTTAGTACAGTCCAATATAGCTATCAGCTCAGACCTATTGAGCAAGCCACCCGTGGGATTGTTTGGATTGCACAGTATCACCATATCATGTCCGCCTTGGCTCAATACGGTGCACAGCGCATCAACATCCATGGTAAACCCTTCGGCCAACGGCCAGATATCCGCTTGAGCCCCAGCTACAACAGCCGCGCGCTTATATTCCGAAAACGTAGGCGACGGTATGAGCACGCGTTTCGGTTTCATAACGCGCATATAATCGTATATTATATCTATGGCACCGTTGCCGAGTATTATATAGCGCTCATCGACATTCAGATAATCTGCCAGCGCCTCATAAAGCCGCCTGTATCCCGGATCAGGATAATGCAGTATGGCTTGCCAGTTATCCTCGATATATCGAGTCAATCCCGGTGGCGTACCCAAAGGGTTTATATTAGCGCTGAAATCCAATATATCATAAGGTGATACGTTCCATTCCCGCGCCGTATCGTATATATTGCCGCCATGTTTTATATTGCCCATAATGCCAGCACCCCTATTATAAGTGCAAGAAGCGATGCAATCTTCATAATGCGCACGGCCTCGAGTATATGCGATGGCTCTATGGGCCTAAGCGCTTGACCGAGCACAGGCTTATCCACCAGTTTGCCCCCGTAAGTGCTCGGACCGCCGAGCGTTATGCCAAGAGCACCGGCCATCGCAGCCTCCGGATAGCCGCTATTTGGGCTTTCATGGTGTGAACCTTCTCTAAGCATGGTCATAAGTGCCCTTTTGGAGCTACCTCTGCACACGACAGCAGCCAGCGCTATAAGCAGACCAGTTATTCTCGCCGGCAGAAAATTAGCCACATCGTCCAAACGCGCTGAAGCCCATCCAAAATACCTGTAGCGCTCATTTTTATACCCCACCATCGAATCCAGCGTATTGACAGCCTTATAGGCTATAGCTAAAGGAGCACCGCCTATGAAAAGATAAAAGAGCGGCGCTACCACGCCATCGGACGCATTCTCAGCCACAGTTTCTACAACAGCCCGGCTTATTTGATATGTATCAAGGCACTCGGTATCTCTTCCTACTATAAATGAAAGAGCATGCCGCGCGTCCTCTATATTGCCATTTTCCAGCAATCGATATATCTTCAATGCTTCATAGCTTAGACTGCACGTAGCCAACGTTGTGTATATAAAGAATATATTTAAAACATGGTATGCTGCTTCATTCCATTGACGAGCATATTTTAACATGAAACAGAGCACCGCATAGGTTACGCTCACCGTAACTACCGCCAATGCAACGCCGGCTGCTTTTTGCGCGGCAGGTGCGCGGACTATTCCCCTGAGCATCCTTTCCATAAAAGAAATAAATCGGCCTATAAGCCGAACCGGATGGGGGAGCCAGTAAGGATCACCGGCTACCAAATCCAGAGCATAACCCAATACTATATCCAGCATAAAATTACCTCATATACCCAAAATCTTGTATACAGCATCCATATTTACCGATTCGCGTACTACATCTGCCAGTTCATCATACATGCGCTCTCGGCGCTGCTCAAATGTTTCGATTCTAGGCATATTTTCTACCGGTAAACCCTTAATGTGCCGTAGAGCGTTGATAATACCGCGAGTAAATGTATCGTTATCGAATATACCGTGCAAATACGTTCCGATTACATGCCCTGTAGCATCCATAAAACCATCAGGCTGTTCAACATCCTCGTCCATGCGGCTAAATATGGTAGTAAAAGGATGCGCCTTCGTCCACGACGATGTAAACCCTTTATGTATCTCATACCCCTTTACCGTCATGCCTGACAGCCCTTTCGTGAGCGGCCCATCGTTGGCCACCACCTTTGCTGCCGCTTGAGCAGTTATCTTTTGAGCATCCATAGTGGTCTCCACATCCAATAGCTTTAGACCCTCTATCTCATCTATATCCGATTCCACATGCAACGGATCGCGTATCACTTTGCCCAACATCTGGAACCCACCGCATATACCCATGATATAGCCTCCGCTGGCAGCATAGCGGGTTATAGCCTCTTCCCAGCCGGAGCGCTTTATATAAAGCATATCGGCGGTAGTATTTTTGGTACCCGGTAAAATGAGAAGGTCGGGCATGCCCAAATCTTCCGGTTTAGGCACGTAGCGCAAATCGACATCGGGCAATGACCTGAGCGGCTCAAAATCGGTAAAATTGGCTATATGCGGCACATATACAACCGCTATATCCAGCAGACCTTGAGCATTCCTGGCAGCAAACCGATCGGTGGCACCATCCTCCTCGTCTATATCGGTATGAATAAACGGCACCACTCCCAGCACCGACCGGTGTATTATATCGGTCAGCATATCCAGACCTGGCTGCAGTATTGAAACATCGCCGCGAAATTTGTTTATGATGATGCCTTTTACTCGCCGTCGCTCATTATGATCCAACAATAGCATGGTACCGGCTATAGAGGCAAATACACCGCCCTTATCTATGTCGCCTATCAGTAGCACCGGCGCATCAGCCATCTCAGCCATGCCCATATTGACTATATCATCGTCTTTCAGATTTATTTCAGCCGGACTGCCTGCCCCCTCTATGACCACTATGTCATATCGCTCGGCCAAGCTGTTATAAGCCGACATTATCACATCCTTGAGTTGCGGCTTAAAGGCTTGATATTGGGTGGCCGTCATGTTGCCGTAAACGCGGCCGTTTATTATAACCTGTGACCCTATATCGCTCGACGGCTTAAGCAGTATCGGGTTCATGGCCACCGACGGCTCTATGCCGCAGGCCTGGGCTTGTACCACCTGAGCCCGCCCCATTTCGCCGCCTTCCGCGGTTACATACGAATTCAAAGCCATATTCTGTGACTTAAATGGAGCCACTTTATAGCCGTCTTGATGGAATATACGGCATAAAGCTGCGGTTATCAGGCTTTTACCAACCGATGAACCGGTACCCTGCATCATTATAGCTTTAGCTTTCATAAGGACACCTACCCTATCCTTTTTATGCAGGCAGATGTTTTCGATGATGGTTGTCTTACAGGGGCTATGCATATGGAGCCTGTCGCTTCATCATGCCATATGCTGACGGATACATTGTATACATCGCTTATAAGCTGTTCGGTTATAACATCTTGCGGACAGCCGTCTGCTATAATCGAACCACTTTGCATGAAGACCACTTTATCGCAAAATTGAACAGCCAGATTTATATCATGCAATACCACTATAACAGTCAGGCCGTGATGGTCCACCAATTGTCTCAGCAGATCCAGTATCTCCATTTGGAATTGCAAATCCAGATGGGCCGTAGGCTCATCCAACATCAGTACCTCAGGTTGTTGGGCTAAAGCGCGGGCTATCATCACGCGCTGCAATTCGCCGCCGGACAGCTCGGTTATGCTTCTGTCCCTAAGCTGCCATGTACCGGTCATATCCATAGCCTGCTCGACAGCAACCATATCGGCGCGGCTCTCGGACTGGAACCCCTTCATATACGGTATGCGGCCCATCATGACGACATCCATGGCTGAAAACTCAAAATCGGCGGCCGTGTTCTGTGGTACATAGGCCATCTTGCGCGCCAACATGCGACGGCGCATAGTAAAAACATCGACGCCATTTAACAATACTACGCCCGACCGTGGCTTTAACGCCGCCGATATATGTCTCAACAGCGTGGTTTTGCCCGAACCGTTGGGACCAAGTATACCCACCATGTTGTTTCTTTCGATAGCCAAATTCAGATGCTCTATTATCGCCGTTTGGTCATATGCACAGCTTAAATCACGTGCTTCCAATATATACTCCATACTATCAACCCCTATATGCTGCATTCCTGTTTCGTACCAACAAGTAAAGGAAAAACGGCCCGCCCACCAAAGATGTTATAATGCCCACCGGTATCTCTATCGGAGCCATAGCGGTACGAGCCAATGTATCGCTGATTATCATGAATATGGCGCCGCTTACGGCTGCAGCGGGCAAAAGGCGCCTGTGGTCTGGGCCGGTAAACAGCCTGACCACATGAGGTATTATAAGCCCGACAAAGCCTATGATACCGCTGACCGATACGGCCGAAGCGGTTATGAGCGAACCCACAGCCAGCAGCAGCCGGCGGACTTTATTGACGTCCACGCCCAGGTGCAGGGCCGTTTCGTCGCCCATAAGCAAGGCGTTCATCTCCTTTGACATAAACCACAGCACTATGCTGCCGAACATGATAATCGGAAATGATATATACAACGACGTCCAGCTCGCCATCGCAAAGCTGCCCATTGTCCACAGCACTATGCTCTCGAGTTTATCGTGATTCAATATCATCATAAATGATACCATGGCCGATAAAAACGAGCTTACGGCTATCCCCGCTAGCAGCAGCGTCACCATGGATGATTTTCTCCCAGCCCGGCCCAATGTATAAACTGCAGCCATTGTCAGCACAGCCCCTATAAAAGCCGCTGTCGTCGAACCAGCCAGGCCCATGAATCCGCTGCCTATACCGAGCACGATAGATATCGTTGCGCCGAATGACGCCCCCGACGACACTCCGAGCACATAAGGATCGGCCATCGGATTCCGCAACATGCCCTGAAACGCCGTACCCGCAGCGGCCAGCCCCATGCCCACGATAGCAGCCAGCAATATGCGCGGCAGACGAATACCCCATACAATGCTGTAATAAACTTCGTCATATGAAGCATTCACCCATCGCCCCACAATGGGCAACGGCTTTACCAATACGCCGAAAGCATCGGCCATGGTGATATCGGCGGCTCCTAGCGATACGGCCAACAATATGGACAAAAACAATATAACGACCATGGCCAGCATAAATGCGCTAAACAGTAGGCAACTTTTATTTTTCATAAACACGGATTATTCAAATATCTCGGGATGTATAACCCTGGCCAATTGTTCCAAGGCCTGATCTACTCTCGGGCCCAAGCGGTTTACTATATCAGCGTCCAATGAATATATCTTATCGTTCTTTACGGCGTTGACGCTTTTTAGCGTCTCTACATTCTTTATATCCTCCGGGCTGCCCGCATGTTCGGTGGTTATTATTATATCGGGATTCTTTTCGACGATTTTTTCCACACTATATTGAGCATAGCCTTCGCTATCGTCGGCCACATTCTCGCCACCGGCCATAGCTATAAGCTCGCTTATAAACGTACCCTTACCGGCTGTAAAAAACCCGTTTATATCGACATTAAAATAAACCTTCGGCTTATCTAAAGAGGCCGTCTTATCGGCTATAGTTTTCATATTGCTCTTAAGCTTTTCCACCAATTGCTTGGCCTGCTGCTGTGTACCGGTAGCCTTGCCCAACACGTCTATAGTCTGGTACAGCTCTTCCAAACCGGCCGCTTCAGATGAAATAACCAGTATCTTAAGGTCCTCCAGCTTCTTTATAGCCTCATCCTGTATATAACCTCCGGCTACGACCAGATCGGGCTTAAGCTGGGCTATAAGTTCTATATTAGGACCGTTGAAATTGCCCACCTTCTTTATGGCATTTGCTTGTTCAGGATAATTTGAGTACTCGTCCACGCCAACTATTTTATCGCCCAATCCTAGAGCAAACAGTGTTTCGGTATTACTGGGCGCCAATGATACTATCGATTCCGGTTCCTTCTCGATGGTAACGCTGCGGCCCTTCACATCGGTAACCGTAACCGGATACGCCGCCGGAGACGTTTCAGCCTGCTGTTCAGAAGGGCCCTCTGCATCGTTGGCATTGGGTTGGTCGGCGGGCTGCTGGCCGGAACAAGCAGTCAAAGCCATTAGCACTACAACTATTAATATTAATAAATTCCACTTCACGTTTTTCATATCGCTTTTTCCCTTTCCATTTTCTCATGCTTTTGTCGATCGGCTTACCATAAAAAAGCCTTTCAACCATAAGGCCGAAAGGCATAGATAACATCCATTTACATATCCCTCCCCTATGGCTCGTAGGTTTGATGGGGCATGCACCGGTCCGGTATCCTGGCTCGGCATCATCGCTCTGCTGCGCCTTCCCGAAATACTTCAGTGGCATATGCAGCATACTCTGCCATACAGTGGCGGCACCGCGCCGGCTTCTCACCGGCTTCCCTGCAATCGATACATGAACATCACTATTCAGTTTTTACACTTTATATTATACTTCACGCCCTTAGGCATATCAAATAATTTTTTGCCCTTATAGCGCTTATCTTGCTCCATAGTTGACAACGTGTACCTCGTGTAATATAATATTCACAAATTCACATATGTAAATATATATATGTTATACAAAGAAATGAGGTGCGATGTTGAGCAATGTAGATGAAATGTCCGATATGTTTAAGGCGTTAAGCGATCCTATGCGTTTGAAAGTCCTTAAATTGCTTCCCAAGCATGGTGAAGAAAAGGAATTATGCGTGTGCGCATTGGCGGACGAATTGGGTATTTCGCAGCCAAATGTATCTCATCATTTAAAGATACTCAAATCGGTAGGGCTGGTTAAATGCGCTAAGCATGAAGGCTTTTCCTACTATGCCGTCAATATGGACAAGATAAAATGCTTATTCGATGATTTACAAAATGAAATAGAAAAATAAAACAAGGAGAGCAACATATGCAATACAGGGAATTCGGCAATACAGGTATAAACGTGTCATTACTTGGCTTTGGAGCTATGCGCTTGCCTATGGTAAATATAAACGGCGATGACGTAGTAGACGAAGATAAAGCCATCCCTATGATACATAGGGCTTTTGAGTTGGGGGTCAATTATATAGATACCGCTCCCGGCTATTGCAATAAAACAAGTGAAATAGCCGTAGGCAAAGCCTTGAAGGGTTGGCGTGATAAGGTATATCTTTCCACTAAAAATCCGATAGAAGATACTTCGGGCGATAATTGGAGAAGGCGTCTTGAAGATTCCTTAAAAAAGCTGGACGTTGATTATATAGACTTTTATCATATGTGGGGTATAAATTGGCAAACCTATACAGAACGCATCGATGTGCCTAATGGACCAATGGAAGCCGCCCGCAAGGCCAAAGAAGAAGGACTTATCAAACATATATCGTTTTCTTTCCACGATGTGCCTGAAAGTATGATAAAAATCATCGATACAGGTAACTTCGAATCGGTGCTGTGCCAGTATAATTTGTTGGACAGGGCTAATGAAGAAGCCATAGCTTATGCCAAATCAAAAGGCCTGGGCATCGTCATAATGGGCCCGGTGGGAGGAGGACGCTTGGGCGAACCGTCTCAGCAGATACAAAACCTTTTACCAGGTAAAGTAAGGAGTACAGCCGAAATGGCATTGCGCTTTGTCATGGCCAATCCGAACGTAAGTTGCGCATTATCCGGTATGAGTTCGATGGATATGATCGAGGAGAACGTGCAGGTAGCCTCCCTTCCTGGAGCTTTAAACGATGAAGAACGCCAAATAATAGATCAAATGTTGGAAGAAAACAAACGTTTGGCTGACCTATACTGCACCGGTTGCAATTATTGCATGCCTTGTCCCACAGGCGTAAATATACCCCTTAACTTTCAGATAATGAACTACCACAGAGTCTATGGTTTAACCGAATATGCCAAAAGTCAATATGCGCGTATAGGCATCGATGATAATATGTCCGGCGGTAAAGCTGAGGACTGCACCGAATGCGGTACCTGTGTCCCTCTATGCCCTCAAAATCTGGATATCATAAAACAATTACGCGAAACCGCGGAGGTTCTGGGATGATAAATTTAAGCGATATAGATTTGCAAACCAAGTTGCAGAGGTTAAAAGAAATACTGGCCGGCATGGGTAGCGCAGCGATTGCTTACTCCGGCGGAGTGGACAGCACTTTCCTCTTAAAAGTCGCACATGACATTTTAGGCGATAATGTCATAGCCATTACGGCTCGTTCTTCCACCTATCCCGAACGCGAATTCAACGAAGCCTGTGAGCTCATCAAGCAAATAGGCGCCGAACACGTGGTCATAATATCGGAAGAACTTGAAATAGAAGGCTTTCGTAGCAATCCTGTCAACCGATGCTATTATTGCAAGAAGGAATTATTTAACAAAATATGGAATGTCGCCAAAAAGCATGGTATAAACCATGTGCTCGACGGTTCAAATGTGGATGATACATCCGATTTCCGGCCCGGCATGAAAGCAGCCGATGAATTGGGTGTGGAAAGCCCGCTCAGACAAGCCGGTATGACAAAAAACGATATACGCGCTTTATCCAAGGCCATGGGCCTTCCCACATGGAGCAAGCCCTCTTTCGCCTGTTTGTCGACGCGCTTTCCTTATGGTCAGCCTATAACCGAGGAGAAACTGAGCATGGTAGAACAGGCTGAGCAATTTCTTTTGGACAAAGGATTTGCACAGGTAAGGGTAAGACATCACGGCGATATCGCACGTATAGAAATAGCGCCGGAAGAACGTCGTCGTTTTTTCGACGAGCTTTTGATGGATGAAATAGCCGCGCGTTTCAAACAGATAGGTTTCGCATACACGGCTCTGGACCTCGCAGGATATCGAACCGGTAGCATGAATGAAGTTTTGAAAGAAGAAATGCCCGATGAACGCACAACAACTTAAACAACTGCTCAACGATGTAAAAGATGGCCGGCTGGCCATAGAAGATGCCATGGCGGAGCTTAAAAAGCTGCCGTTTGAGGATATGGGATTTGCCCATCTGGATACTCATCGCGAACTTAGAAACGGTTATCCGGAGGTCATATATTGCGCCGGTAAAACAACCGATCAAGTAACGGCAATAGTAAAAAGGATGCTAGAACTGGATTATAGCAATATACTGGCCACCAGGGCCGATAGCGACGTTGCTCAAGCTCTCCGGGCATTAACGCCCAACGTCGAGTACAGCACAACAGCGCGTATAGCTGTGATAAACCGCAAGCCGTTGCCACAGCCGGCCGGCACTATAGCGGTGGTAACAGGGGGTACATCCGATATGCCCGTAGCTGAGGAGGCCGCCATCACAGCGGAAATAATGGGCAATAATGTTAAACGCATATACGACGTAGGTGTGGCCGGGTTGCATCGATTGCTAAGTCATCTCGACGACATTATGAACGCCAATGTGGTTATAGCGGTAGCTGGTATGGAAGGCGCGTTGGCCAGCGTAGTGGGTGGTTTGGTAGATAAACCGGTTATCGCAGTGCCGACCAGCGTCGGTTATGGCGCCAATTTCCACGGCTTGGCCGCGCTGCTGTCCATGCTTAACAGCTGCGCATCCGGCGTGGCTGTGGTAAACATAGACAACGGTTTCGGCGCCGGTTATATGGCCAGCATGATAAATCATATATAAAATCGATATTTAAAGCCGTGCCTTATGGCACGGCTTTTTAACAGTTTATGGCGTTATAGCCATTTGTGAGCTTTATATTGCTCTCTATAACCCTCTCCATATAATCGCAGCGCTGTTTATCTATAGCCGGCAATAAATCGGCGTTTTGCTGCTGATAAGATAGTATCGCTCCGGTTGGTACTACGCGGCGTTCATCTACTTTGATGCCCTCAGCCACCACGCTTATACCGACATAACACCAGTCCCCTATATCGGCATTGGATATAACCGATCTATACCCTATAAAACAGTGAGCCCCTATATTGCACGGCGCATGGATTAGGCAGCCATGGCCCAAAGATGTCCGTGGTCCTATAGCCACGCATGCATCGCCCAATGTATGTATGATCACGCCATCTTGAATATTGCAGTCATCGCCTATGGTTATAGACCCTACGGTATACACATCTGTCAATTCATCAGCTCTTATGACGACATTAGGCCCTATGTAAACGCGTCTGCCTATATGGACATTACCGACGATGACAGCGGTTGGATCAATATAAGCCGTATGATCGATCTGAGGATAATGCCCGTTTATGTTTTCCCTTATCATTATACCGCCTCCCCATATTATCTGCTATTAGTACTTGGTCACATATAATAATATACCACAATTTCCTGCTTTAATCAACTCAAAAATTAATTGTTCAGGTTTTTCTTCTCTCCGGTCACAGTATAAATAACCCATTCACATATGTTGGTCGTATGATCCGCTATCCGCTCTATATACCTCGCTACTAACAGTAAATACATGGCTTGCAGTATTGTAGAGCTATCATCCATCATTATAGAAATTATTTCATGAAAAATATTTCTATATATTCCATCTATAACATCATCTCTTATGCAGACCTCTTCCGCCAAAGCAACATTTTCATTGACATATGAATCTAGAGCATCTTTTATCATCCCTATGGTCGTCTTGGCCATTTGCGGTATATCTATAAGGGGTTTTATATAATTCTGACCATCCAAACGTATAGTAGTCTTGGCTATATCCACTGCATAATCACCTATGCGTTCCAGATCAGTGCTTATTTTAAGCGCCGCACATATAGTTCTCAGATCCTTGGCTAACGGCTGCTGAGTAGCTATCAAAGTAACACACTTGTCCTGTATTTCCAATTCCATATTATCCGGTATATCATCATCTTTTATGATGACCTCGGCAAGTTCCATATCATGTTGCAATAGTGAGTCAATGGCACGATCTATACTCTCTTCGACCACGCTGCCCATGCGCAGTACCATATTATGCAATTCGCTTAGCTCTTCGTTAAAATGCTCGCGCATAACCATTGTCGCTACCTCCTTTAAGTATTATTAATCAACCGAATCTTCCCGTAATGTAATCCTCGGTACGTTTATCTTCCGGCTTATAAAACAGCTTTTCGGTTTGCCCCCATTCTATCATCTCTCCCATGAGAAAGAAAGCCGTATAATCGGATATACGTGCAGCTTGCTGCATATTATGGGTTACGATTACTATAGTATATTTCTCTTTCAAATGATCTATGAGATCTTCAATTTTCGCCGTGGATATAGGATCCAAAGAAGCCGTGGGTTCATCCATAAGCACTACTTCCGGTTCAACTGCCAGGACCCTTGCTATACACAATCGCTGTTGCTGTCCGCCGGACAGACCCAATGCCGATTTTTTAAGCCTGTCGTTGACCTCATCCCATAGAAACGCAGCTTTCAGGCTCCTTTCCACTATAGCGTCCAGCTCATATTTATTCTTTACGCCATGTATCCTCGGCCCATAAGCGATATTATCGTAAACGCTCATCGGAAACGGATTGGGCTTTTGAAAGACCATGCCTACACGTTTGCGCAGGTCTATAACATCGTAATCTTTATATATATTTTTACCGTCCATAAACACGTCACCTGTAATGGAAACGCCGTTTATCAAGTCATTCATACGATTTATAGTCCGCAAAAACGTCGACTTGCCACAACCTGACGGTCCTATGAGCGCCGTTACTTTATTAGCCTCTATATTAATATTTATGTTTTTAAGGGCCTGGAAATCACCATAAAACAAATTTAAATCATGTACCTCTATTTTATCCATCAATACAACCTCTCCCACAAATATTATTCTATTCCCCTTCCTCGGAAGCGATAAATTTATAGCCTACGCCGCGTATAGTTTCTATATATTTGGCTTCGTCCATATTATCCCCCAGCTTTTGCCTTATATGTCGTATATGGACATCTACTGTTCGAGTTTCACCGAAATACTCATATCCCCATACCTGATCTAGTAAATAATCCCTTGACAGCACCTTGCCCTGATTTAGAACCAATAATTTCAACAATTCGAATTCTTTGAGCGTGAAATCTAATTTATTGCCGTTTTTATATACCTCATACTTTGACGTATCTATAGTTAAACCGCCTAATTTTATTATTTTAGGCTCCATATCGCTATTCTCCGTTCTCCTTAAAAGAGCCTTAACACGTGCTATCAATTCTCTTATACCGAACGGCTTGGCAATATAGTCATCAGCTCCTATTTCAAGCCCTACTACTTTGTCTATCTCTTCTCCTTTAGCAGTAAGCATAATGATCGGGACTTTGGCAGTAGCAACCGACGCTCTCAGCGTTTTACACACTTCCAACCCATCTATGCCGGGCAGCATTATATCCAATATGATGAGGTCCGGAACCTGCTGACGGCAAAATTTCAATGCCGTCTCACCATCCTCCGCGACTTCGACTTTATAGCCCGCACTCTCTAAATTAAAACGAATCAGCTCCAATATGTGCGCTTCATCATCTACTACCAAAATAGTTTCATTAGGCATCCGCCGTCCTCCTCGACATATTCTCTTCTTACATTATAATGCACAAATGCCTTCATGTCCAATCATTCTTCGGTATCATCGCGCTCATTCAAAAGTTTTTTAAGTTCATCCATGAATGTATTCACATCTCTAAACTGCCTGTAAACCGATGCAAAGCGCACATATGCCACCTCATCTAGGTCTCTTAGATGTTGCATGACCATCTCGCCTATCTCATGGCTGGTTATCTCGGATTTAACGTCCGTATATACCTGTTTCTCTATATCCGATACTACAGCTTCTATATCGTCCATAGAAACCGGCCGTTTCTCACATGCCTTTATAATACCGTTTTTTATCTTATCAATATCAAAAGGTTCTCTGCGTCCGTCTTTTTTTATAACCATCAACGGTATCCTTTCCACCTTTTCATAGGTGGTAAAGCGTTTGCCGCATTCAACGCACTCGCGCCTACGACGTATGATGGTATATTCTTCGGCCGGTCTAGAATCTATAACCTTGCTTTCTATACAATTACAATATGGGCATCTCATAAAAAGGCCACTGTAACCAGTGGCACCTCCTATTCTTTATTTTTTTACGCCTCTATTATATACAAGTTCTATACATATGCGCAATATACAAACATGTTTTCTCGCCTAGCTCACTATACCCGTCAGCGTCAGTACGATCATCAGTATACCCACAACCAGCCTGTAATAGGCGAATGGCTTTAGCGGATGCTTACCCAAATACGTTAAAAATCTGTCTACCACGATAAGCGCCACTATGAAAGACACTATAAACCCTATGGCCAGAGCAGCCCATTCCAAGGCCGACATAGCGCTGAATCCTTTTAAAAACGAATATCCCGTAGCCGCTATCATAGTGGGCATAGCCAGAAAGAAGGAAAACTCCGCCGCCGCTTTAACCGACATGCCGGCTATCATGCCGCCCATAATGGTGGATGCCGAACGCGACATGCCCGGAAACAGCGACAAACACTGTACCGTACCTATGAGCAATGCTTGCCGGCCGTTTATTTTATCCATATCATCTACTCTGTAATTCCAGAATATCCGCTCGACCAACAGCATCAATACAGCTCCCACCACGAGCGCTATAGCCACGGTGAAAGAAGAAAATAAATGAGCCTCTACAAAATCGTTTACCAGCAGCCCTATGACGGCAGCCGGTATAAAGGCTATGATTATCTTAAACCAAAGCTTGAATCCCCATTGCCCGGGTTTCATATGCCTGAAAGAATCGGCTATCTTCTTTCTATAATAGAATATTACCGCCAGTATAGCACCCAACTGGATTACTATTTCAAACATTATCGAGAACCCCTCATCGTTAAAATCGATGAGGTCACCCACTATAATAAGATGCCCCGTGGAGGATACAGGCAAAAACTCCGTTATACCCTCTACTATACCCATTATAAAAGCCTTAAACAAAAGTAACAATTGCTTTATCCCCCTATATCATGCTTTCCATTTGATCGAGAAGACCAGCAAATACCTTAAGCGCCGCTTCTACCGGTTTCGGCGTAGTCATATCCACGCCGGCTTTCTTCAGCAATTCTATGGGATAATCCGATCCGCCGCTTTTTAGAAAGTTTATATATCTGTCCACCGCGGGTTTGCCCTCACTCAATATTTGCTGCGATAAAGCCGTGGCCGCCGAAAAACCCGTAGCATATTTATAGACATAAAAACTGCTGTAGAAATGGGGTATACGCGACCATTCCAAGTCTATCCGATCATCCACCACTATATCCTGCCCATAATATTTTTCATTCAAATTATGGTATATTGATGACATCATATCCGGCGTCAACGATTCACCGATTTCGGCCTTATCATGTACGATCTTCTCGAATTCGGCAAACATGGTCTGACGATACACCGTACCCCTGAACTGCTCCAGATAGTGGTTTATAAGATACAGCTTCATGCCGCGTTCATCAGTGGTCTTCAGCATATGATCCATGAGCAATGCCTCATTCAGCGTTGACGCCACCTCGGCCACGAATATGCGGTATTCTGCATAGATATACGGCTGTGTTGAGAACGAATAATGAGTATGAAGCGAATGTCCCATCTCATGAGCTATGGTAAATATATCATCCAATGTCCCTTGGAAATTCAACAACACAAATGGGTGAATCCCATAACATCCCCACGAATAAGCGCCGCTGGTCTTGCCTTGATTCTCGTACACGTCTATCCAAGCATTTTTAAATCCATGTTCGAGCAAGCTTATATATTCCTCTCCCAGAGGCCGAAGCCCCTCCAATACCCTATCAACCGCCTCTTCATATGATACTTTTATCTTTATATCAGGCACCAAGGGTACATATAAGTCGTACATATGGAGCTCATCCACGCCCAGCATTTTCTTGCGCAGTTTCACATAACGGTACATAAGATCCATATTATCATGTATAGCCTTTATAAGGCCGTCGTACACCGATGCAGGCACATTATCGTCATCTAGCGAAGCCGCTAAAGATGAAGGGTATTTGCGCACGCGGCTAAAAAATATATCTTTTTTTACGCTCGAGCCCAACGTAGCTGATAATGTATTTTTCAGTTTGCCATATGTATCATACAACGCCTCGAAAGCATCTTTGCGCACACGGCGGTCCTGGCTTTCCATAAACTGCATATAGCGCCCTTTGGTCATCTCTACCTCATCGCCGTTCTCATCCTTTATAGAAGGAAATTTTATATCCGCATCGTTTATCATGGTAAATATAGTATCTGCCGCTTCGGCCATCTCTCCGGCTTGAGCCAATATCCTCTCCTCCGAGGCTGACAGCACATGTGCCTTCTGCCTCATGATATCATCTATATAATGCCTGTATAGCTCAAGATTTGGTTCTTCAATCATATAGCCATAAACCGCGTCAGCCGGTATAGCCAATATTTCTGGTACTATAAATGATAAAGCGCTCTGCACTTCTACAATAAGGCTCATAGCCCGGTCGGCTAACGCCTGATATCTCGCATTAGCATTATCTTCATCGCGTCGCATACGCGCGTATGTAAAGAGCCTCTCGGCTAACTGGCTTATCTCATCGCGCAATTTAAGCGCGTTATACAGGTTATCCGCTGAATTTAGTCTGCCCTTATACCCTTCCATCTCAGGCACCATATCCTTAAGCCTTTTAAAATCCCTTTCCCATTCGTCATCCGATGAATATATATCTTCCAAATGCCACTTATATTTTTCATCGATTTCTTCACGTTTAGGCAATGCATTCATCGCTTTTACCTCCAAAATTCATTTTTATATATTATATCATCTATGGCTTAATAAAAGAAATGGCCTTTCCAAAAAGAGCTATTTGCGATGTACACATTTTTCTCCTTAAGAAAAAAGCATATTAGCCTCATTATCTCAATTCTCATCCTATTATATCCGTACAATCGCCT
>JASGMM010000013.1 GCA_030156435.1 Clostridiales bacterium
ATCAGCTATTTTCAGGCATGTGCGTGGGGTAAAATGTTTTTTATTGCGCCTGCAAACGTGCTATTTATCTCTATCTCCGGACATCGCAATTAGCTCTAAGCGATATGCAATTCGTAACATAGCAAATTCAGCGTTTCAATTATATATTACGAATCGCAGATAAGCGATATGTGTATATAAAAACTGTGGATAATGTGTATAACTCTGTTGATAACACTGGTTTTCGCCCTTTAAATTGTGGATAACCATGTGCATGGAGGAAAAATGTCAACTAAACGCAATTTTATTTACATATTATAGCAGTTATATGAGAAAAAATTTAAAGGCCATGCTTTTTCAGCATGGCCTTGTAGACCAAATCAACCCTTTGTCTTAAATGGGATACCATTAAGCTCGGGGATTACCTATCTGCGCGCTTGGTAACAATCACTGCAGTAAACTGGTCTATCGTTTCTCGGCTCAAATGGAACCTTGGTAGGTGCGCCGCACGCTGCGCATACCGCATCGTACATCTGACGTGGCTGCCCCGATGACATACCGCCTCTTCTGTTGGCCTTCCTGGAGTCTCTGCATTCTTTGCATCTAGCGGGTTCGTTTTGGAAACCCCTTTCAGCATAGAATTCCTGCTCGCCTGCTGTGAACACGAACTCGCGGCCACAATCTTTACACACTAATACCTTGTCTTCATACATGGAATAAATCCCCTCGCTTATAAGTTTTTACTACGCGACTTTATCGCGTATGATTCATTATACAACCATTATCTCCAAAAAGCAATAGATTTATTAAAATTTTTTTGTGGGCAATGGTAATATTTTTCTGCCATCTACCACAAGTAGCAAAAGTTCTAGTCACTCGTGCACTTTATCCGCTATCATGGTTTATGCTCCAAAGCATATCGCACCATCGCTCTGAGATTTTCGGGAGGCGTCCTCGGCGATACTTCACAGCCGGCACCCACTATATGATACCTGCCACATACTTTATGGCAATAAGCAGCGGCCTTATACACATCATCGGGTGTACCGTTTAGCAGATCGTCTATGGTGGATACATTGTCCAGAATCACTCTATCCGGCCCTACTATTTGACGAGCTGTCTCGAGAACCACAGGAAAATTTGGCCTGTATCTTTTATTCCAATGTTTTTATTTTTTCTTCTCTATGATATAATAATAAGCGACTATTTGCGATAAAGGTGGTATATTTACATATGAAAATGTCGGAAATGTTTTTTACAACGCTGCGCGAAACCCCGTCTGAGGCTGAAATACCCAGCCATCAGCTTATGCTCCGCGCAGGGCTTATGCGCAAGCTGGCAAGCGGTATATACAATTATTTGCCGCTCGGCAAGCGCGTGCTCAAGAAGGTCGAGGAGATAGTGCGCGAGGAAATGGATAAGACTGGCGCTCAGGAGATATTGGCCTCGGCGTTGCTGCCAGCTGAATTATGGAAGGAGACCGGGCGCTGGAACGTATTTGGTCCTGAAATGTTCAAATTAAAGGACCGAAATGAGCGTGAATTCTGCCTCGGCCCTACGCACGAGGAGATATTCACTGATATAGTCCGCAACGAAATAAAATCGTATAAACAGTTGCCTTTTAACCTGTATCAGATACAAACCAAATATAGAGATGAGAAACGACCGCGTTTCGGCGTCATGCGCTCGCGTGAATTCATAATGAAAGACGCCTACAGTTTCGATAAAAACTGGGATGGGCTGGATATATCATATAAAAAGATGTACGATGCCTATTGCGCCATATTCGACCGTTGCGGCCTAAAATACTGGGTGGTGGATGCCGACACTGGCGCCATGGGCGGTAAGGATTCCAACGAATTCATGGTGCCCTCCGATGTCGGGGAGGCTGAAGTGGTTTATTGCGATGAATGCGGATACGCGGCCAACGTTGAAAAGGCTCCGTGCGTGAATCGGGCAATTCACGCAGAGGACGTTGAGAAGGAAATAAAGAAAGTGGCTACGCCCGATGTAAAAACGGTTGACGAGTTGATGCATTTCTTCAATACCACCGCCGACCGTTTTGTTAAGACGCTCATATACTCGATAGACGGCAAAGCGGTGGCGGTCATGTTACGCGGTGATCGTGAGGTGAATATCACCAAGCTTCAAAATCTTTTCAAGGCATCGGACATAGAGATGGCCGACCGCAATACGGTGGAGAGCGTTACCGGTGCCGAAGTTGGTTTCGCAGGCCCGATTAATATAAACGTCGATGTGCTGGTAGTGGACGACGAAGTGGCTCATATGAAAAATTTCATAATAGGCGCCAATGAAACCGGTTATCACTACGAAAACGTAAACTACGGCAGAGACTTCAAAGCCGACGTAGTCGCCGATATACGAAACATAGAGGTAGGAGAGCCCTGCCCTAAATGTGGAAAACCCATAAACATAGCCCGCGGCATAGAGGTAGGCCATATATTCAAGCTCGGCACCAAGTACACCGAAGCGTTGGGTGCCACATACCTAGATGAAAACGGACAGGAGCAGCCCATCATCATGGGCTGCTATGGCATAGGCATAAACAGAACAGTAGCCGCTATAATAGAGCAACACCACGACGACAGGGGCATAATATGGCCCATGAGCGTAACGCCGTATCACGTAATCATCGTCGTGGCCAGTAATTATCAACCCGAGCAGATACAGGCCGCCGAAAAAATACACGATGAGCTGGCCGCGCGCGGAATAGAGGTTCTGTTGGATGACCGCGACGAAAGAGCGGGTGTCAAATTCAACGATGCTGATTTAATAGGCATACCTATACGTATCACCGTAGGCAAAAAAATAAGCGACGGTATGGTGGAATTCAAACGCCGCGATAAGGCCGAGAGCATAGACATACCTATAAACGATATAGTCAATAAGGTTATAGACGAGATAAATCGCGAACTGGCGTAAATACCTATAAAGCTCCCTCCGCTTTATGCCGAAAATAAGAACAAAGGCAATAGAACGGAGGGATTTATTATGTATATGAATCCTATAAATACATTTAGGGTAAGCGGCCTGGCATCGGGCATAGATACAGAAAGCATAGTAAAACAGCTCATGACGGTAGAGCGCTTGCCATTAGACCGCTTAAAACAAAACCGGCAGATAATGGAATGGACTCAAGCTGCGTATCGAGATATGAACAGCGCATTATTGGCCTTTCGCAATCAGGTGTCCAACATGCGCCTGCAAGGCAATTTCCTGGCCAATAAAGTAACATCATCAAATGAATCGGTGGCCACGGCTACGGCAAGCGGATCAGCCACCGGCTCGGTGTATGATATAAATATCGACCAATTGGCTGCGTCAGCTAAGGCTATAAGCACCGACGGCATATCCAACCTAAAGAGCGTGCTGATAGGACAGGGTATAACCGCCCCTGTAATTATAGATTCCTCGTCCAATTCATTCCAGCTCAAGGTCGGCTCCAATACTGCTGTTATAACGCTTGCTGAAGGTACTTATAACACCGCAGGTGATCTTGCAGCGGCCATACAGGCAGCCATAAATGCAAAGGCATCGGAACTCGGCATAGCGGAAGATGCTATAAAAGTATATGCGATACCCGACAATAAGCTTCAATTCGTATCCAGTTCGTCCATCAAATTCGAGCTTATGCCGGCTGAAACAAACGATGCTTTGAGCAAGCTCGGTTTCGACGTGCCCGCTGGCAGCTCGGTCAAGTCGACGGTACAAAGCGTGGATATAAACGCGCCGATAAATCAGATGATAAGCGAGGGCCGATTGGCCGGCGTATCAACCCCATACGCAGACAATCTGACTTTCTCCATCACCACTTACAATCAGGATGGGAATGCTTTAAGCAAAACTTTCACTATAAATCCTAACACGCAGAGCCTGCAGGACGTCATATCGGCCATACAAAATTCCGGCTTAGGCCTAACCGGGTTTTATGATGCGGCCAGCGATAAAATAGCCTTCACATCAAAGTATACCGGAAATAACAACGCTGCCGGCGCAGATATAGAATTCGGCGGTGATGCTGCAGATTTTTTGAACAATGTTATGAGGTTAGGCGTAACCGATGGCCAAGATGCGACTTTCACCATAAACGGCCTTGAGACGTCGCGCAAGAGCAATACGTTCGCCTTAAACGGCGTCACTTTCACGCTCAAGAGCGCTGGAGCAGCCACCATATCGGTGCAGCAGGATACAGATGCCATAGTGAATAAGATAAAGGATTTCGTAACGCAATACAACGACATAATGGATAAGATTAATTCCGCACTGACTGAAAAGCGCTACAGGGATTATCTTCCGCTCACCGATGAGCAGAAGGATGCCATGAGCGATAAAGAAATAGAGCGATGGGAAGAGAAGGCTAAAAGCGGCTTGTTAAACGGCGACAGCATACTATATAAGGCGTTCTATGATATGCGAAACGCCATATCCCACCCTGTACAGGGTGTAAGCGGTGAGCTTAATTCTATGTCAAAATTGGGCATAACCTCCGGCCTGTGGTATGAAAACGGGCGCCTTTATATAGATGAAACCAAGCTGCGCGATGCCGTATCCAACGACCCCGATGGCGTTATGGAGCTCTTCACCAAGACATCCACTGCCACCGATAAAACACAGGCCTTCAATGAATCCGGCATAGCCCAGCGTTTATACAATATAGTAAACAACACCATAACCGCTATCACGGATAAAGCCGGTCAAAGCAACAGCTTATCCAAAGTGGATAACAGCATATTAGGTCTGCAGATGAGGAATATGGACAATCGCATAAGGGATATGGAGCAGCGCCTAATAGCTATTGAGGATCGCTATTACAGGCAATTTACAGCTATGGAGCGGGCATTGAATCAAATGAATGCTCAGAGCGCATGGCTGGTTCAACAACTAGTTGCATCTCAACAATAAACAGATGACGAAAGGGGTCATATATAGATAATGATTTTAAATAATCCTTATCAGCAGTATCAGCAAAACAGTATAATGACGGCCAGCCCCGGTGAACTCATACTGCTGCTGTATGATGGGGCCATAAAGTTTATAAAGCAGGCTAAAGTATATATAGATGAGAAAGATATGCAAAAAGCCAACAATGCAATATTGAAGGCCGAGGACATCGTGGCTGAGCTTATGACTGACCTCGATCCGGATTATGATATATCGCATGATCTATACAGCCTGTACGAGTTTATAAACGACTGCCTCGTAAGGGCCAACATAAAAAAAGATAAGGAACTTCTTGATCAAAGCCTTGATCTCATAAACGATATGCGTCAAACGTGGGCTCAGGTCGTCAAACAGTATCGCCAGCAAGAATACGCGGGTATATGATGCCATGTCTTATTTAGAGCAAAAGAAAGCGCTTATGCTCAAGATAAATGAAATAGCATCCATGCAGCGCTCTGCTGTACAAGAGGCTGATATGCAAAAGCTTCAGCAGCTTATAGATGAAAGGCAACGCTGCATGGATGCCATAGATGCTATAAGCGATGATAGCTTCGACCACGAATTAGCCGATATAATCGAGCAAATACAGGATATAGATAAAGAAACCCATTCAATGCTCGAACATATGATGCACGATGTGGACGATAAGCTCGGCAGTATAAAAAATACAAGAATCGGTTTAATAAAATATAATGCCGGGGTATCGCAGATACCGCCGGCATTCGTGGATAAAAAGATGTAATTCTATTGAATGCTGTCAGCATTGTCTTTGGTGACAACAGACACGCCTGTATCGACATTTGGATTATCGATGTTTTCGCCTTTAATGGCTTTTACTGCAGCCTTCATGCCTTCATATCCCATAGTCTCAGGGTTTTGCACTATAGTACAATACAGCCAACCTTCCTTCACCAACGAAAGTATCGCATCGGACTTGTCAAATCCAACACCCACTATATCTTTTTGGCCATATGCTTTTATGGCATTGCCAACTCCAACAGTAGAACCTTCATTGGTACCAAAAATACCAACTACTCCATCGGTAATATAATTATCTGCTATATCCTGGCTTTTCATGGCATCGCCTTCGCCGTATTGGGTGGGAAGCAATGTATAGCCTTTTCCTTCGAATGCTTCGCGGAAGCCTTTTTCGCGCAAGACTGTAGAAGTCGTCGCGGAATTTACGTTCACGATACCTATTTTACCGTCTTTTTTACCGGCTGCCTCCAGAGCTTGGATCATTTGTTCACCGGCTGTTCTGCCAGCTGCCTGGTTATCCGTCGCAAAAGTCGCATATGCCTCGGTATTGGCCGGAGAGTCTACATAAACGATCTTTATACCATTCGCCTTTGCCTCTTCCAAAGCCGCTGTAACGGCATCTGGCCCATTTGCAGCTATTATTATGGCATCAGCGCCATCGGCAATCGCATTATTAACTCGCTCTATTTGCTGAGCATCGTCTTTTTTATCGGGAGCCATCCATTTATAATCGATATTTCCAAGCTCCTCAACCGCCTTCTTAGCGCCTTTATCTACCGCAACCCAATGCTGATCTGTGCTATCCATAGTAATAAGGATAATCTTATATTTTTCACCCTCATTTTGCTCCGTCGCATTGTCAGTAGAACCATTGGTTTCCCCTTCGCCAGTCGTTCCGGAACTATTCTGGCTACATCCCGCCAAAACACTGACCAATAAAACCGCGCATAATAAAACTGCTAAAATTTTCTTTCTCATGCAACTTACCTCCAAATATTTTTTATTTATTAATTAAAGCATATAGCTTTAACTAGCCTTTTGTATGGGTATTGTTTTATCCTCGAGCACTTTTTTTCTTGGCCTACCAGTGCGAATGACCACATCGAGTAAAACAGATACAACGACAATCGTACCTATAACAATATTGCGTATGGCCACCGGAGCTCCCGCAAACTGAAGACCGTTTTGAAGCACTCCCCATATAGCTGCACCAACGACCGTTCCCAGCAAGATACCTTGACCGCCCAGCGTGGATATACCGCCGATAACAGCCGCGGCTACCGCGTACATTTCATACATAGTACCGGCATCCATAGTGCCCATACCTGCTGTAGCACACGTTATAAGACCGACTACGGCGGCACAAAATGAACTTATGACATAGGCAATAATTACAGTCATGTCTGTATTTACACCGGACAGCTTGGCTGCCTCAATATTGCTTCCTACGGCGTAAATATAACGGCCGGTGCGCGTCCTGCTTAAAATGAAGTTAAATACCAAAAATATGGCTAAAGCTATCCAAATAGTGTTATATACCCCTGCCACGCTGCCATAATAGAAAAAGTCGCGAAAGCCTTGCGCCGCTTCTCCTATAGCATCGGTATTATAGTTGTTATTAACTATCTGAGCAATGCCGCGAGCAACCGTCATAGTACCCAGCGTAGCGATAAATGGTGGCAGTTTGCATTTTGCAACCAATGCACCATTGAGTACACCGACTCCAAGACAGCTTATAAGGGTAACTAACACAGCTATCCACGGATCCATGCCTTTTGTCATTAAAGTTGCAGATATCATAGTGCTCATGCCTACAACCGATCCTATAGACAAATCAATGTTTCCGGTAATGAGCACATAACCCTGCCCAATGCCGATAATAAGTATCGGAGCAATTTGGCGGAGCAAATTTCCGATATTTCTAGCAGAATAGAACGATGGATTTAAAAAGCTAAACAGCAAGCATAACGCTATCAAACCAATAGTGCCAGTTAAAACCTGCCCCATCCCGCGAATGGAAATTAATCTTTCCCATAAATTCATTTTTTTCGAGTTTTCCATCTTCAATACTCCTGACTATAATCTTATAAAACACATTATACCGCTTGTTTCTGTGTGAGCTTAGATTCAAACTTGGTCGCATACTCCATAATAAGGTTCTCCGTCGCTTCACCGGAATATAGTTCGCCGGTAATCCTTCCATCACACATAACTATTATCCTGTCACTTATACCCATTATCTCCGGCATTTCCGATGACACGAACAATACACCGATTCCCTGTCGCTTTAAGTCATTCATAAGGTTATAAATTTCCACTTTCGCTGCCACGTCTATGCCTCTAGTAGGTTCATCAAAAATAACTATTCGGGAATTTCGTGCCAGCCATTTGCCGACAACAACCTTTTGTTGATTTCCTCCCGAAAGGGATGCGGCATCAACTTCTATACTCGGCAGTTTTATGCTTAAATTTCTAACCGTATCCTCTGCCATTTCGTATTCTTTTTTGCGATTGACAATGCCGAAATCTTTGCAAAGAATATCGAGATTAGGCAATGCTATATTTTCTCTAACGCTAAGCTTAACGCACAAGCCATCTCTTCTACGATCTTCTGGCACGAGCACTATACCCGAGCGGATCGCATCTCGCGGACTATTTATTATAACCTCTTTGCCGTCCACAAAAATCCGCCCTGATTCCTTTGGATCGGCACCAAAAATCGCCCTGGTGGTTTCAGTTCTTCCCGCGCCCATCAACCCTGCTATGCCTACAATTTCGCCTTCATATATCTCAAGATTGATATTTCGCACCAACCTGCCTGCGTTGAGATTCTGAACTTCAAAAATCTTTTTCCCGCGTTCACAATCGATGCGAGGAAACCTGTCCTCGATTTCCCGTCCCACCATATAAGAGATTATTTCGGACATCGTCGTATCCTTAAAGTCCATGGAAGTAATATATCTGCCATCGCGCATAATGATAACGCGGTCTGCAATATATTGAAGCTCTTCTAAACGATGTGAAATATATACGATACCGCAGCCCTCTTTTTTTAATTTTCTTATTATCCCAAACAGATCCTCAATCTCTTCCGAAGCAAGAGCAGAAGTAGGTTCATCCATTATCAAAACTTTAGCATTAATAGAAAGCGCTTTAGCGATCTCTACTAATTGCTGTTGAGAAACCGGTAATTCCCCAACAATCGCTTCAGGATCTATATTTACATTTAGTCGTTTAAGGATATTCCTTGCCTCATCGTTCATTTCACTATCCTTTAGTATACACGAATGTGTTTTTTCACGACCTAAAAAAATATTTTCCGCCACAGATAGATGAGGGCATAAGTTCAGTTCCTGATGGATTATAGCTATGCCGAGCTCTTGTGCTTTTTTAGGTGTTATATCTTCTACGATCTGGCCGAACACCTTGATCTCCCCTTCATCTTTGGTATACACCC
This sequence comes from Clostridiales bacterium, assembly GCA_030156435.1. Taxonomy (GTDB): domain Bacteria; phylum Bacillota; class Clostridia; order Mahellales; family Mahellaceae; genus Mahella. The sequence goes on from JASGMM010000013.1 coordinate 9,158, forward strand.
CGCTCAGCACCTTCATGAGCGTGCTTTTGCCCGCACCATTTTCGCCCAACAATGCCAATACCTCTCCGGGCTTTAATTGGAACGAAACATCCTTCAGCGCCTGTACACCCGGAAAGCTCTTGCTTATATGGCTCATCTCAACGATATATTCATCCATCTCTCTCACCTGCCTTAATTCCATATTTCATAATTCAGTATAACATGGAACCATAGGTGAGATAAGGGGAGCAGCTTTTGATTTATAGGGGATTTTTTCACATGTTTTTAAGTAACTATAGAATTATGCTCTCAGAATTGAAAAGATAAAAATCCTCTCTAGGGTATTCTGCCTGAAATGTGCCTTTTGACACAATAATAAGTTTATCGGCTACAGCCAGAGAATCCGCTATGTTAGTTGCCAGTATCACGACAGTAGTTCCTTGTTTTTTAAGTTGATTCATCAGTTCTATTATATGTCGACGCAAATACATATCAGCATTTGCAAAAGGCTGCACACAGAATACGATATCAGCTTTACAAATGTGAATTCTATAATAAACCAGATCATAAAGCGACTGCAATTTCAGCTTTCTAATATCGGTTTGATAAATGGCGCTTCCTATCAGGGGTTCATATTCCTGCGCAATGCTGTTGATAACCCGTTTGCTCAATCGAATGGGGTTACGTTTTTTATCTACCAAAAAGCACAGATTAGTCAGGTAACTCATATCTGGAAACAGCATTGTCGATATAGGATTTTCCTGGATAAATGCCACACCGTATTTAAGCGAATGTTTTGCTAACTTTTGAGTGTATAGCTCATTCTTTAAGTAGATCTTGCCGCTATGCTGATATAGCTGACCATTCATCAGCCCAATAATATCCTGTATAATGGCGTTATCCATGTCCAGTAAAACTGTACTTTCTCCTTTTACGATAGTAAAAGTAAGTGACCGCATATGCTCAGTACACACATCTTCAAATGTTAAAATTCCCTTATCGCTAATCACGCTCAATCCTTCTCGCTTAACTTTAGCAAATTCTCCGATGTAATACGGGGCTATATTCTCATTGTTAAATTGATCTCTGCCCAGTACTCTCAATATTTTGCCGTCTCTCATAATTGCCATGCGATCGCATACTTTAAATGCTTCCTCATGATGGCTGCAAATATAGACAAAAGAAAACCCTTGGCCGCAATAATACCTTAACAGGCTATGGAACTTTAATAAATCCGTGGTACTCAATACGTTGCTTATTTCGCGTATAGCTATCAATTTAGCTCCCATCACTACGGCGCGCAAAAGTTCGGTGACGCATTTTTCATATGGGGTAAGGCTTGATACCAATCTGCTCCCATCTAGATCAATGCCGGCATCTTGTGTATAACGCCGCAATTGCTCCTCCAATACTTTGGAATTAATCAGGTATTTTTTAAACCCAAAGCGCATCACATATACATTATCAGCAACGGTAAGGTTTTCGATAAGCCTGCTTTTTTGTTCGATTACAGCGACTTTATTCATGGTCATCGGGCTATGCTGATAACTGTTTACAAGCTTTTCATTAAAATAGACACGCCCGTACTGTATAGGCGCATTCTGGCTGAGCAATTGAAGCATGGCATTCTGACCGTTGGTATTTATGCATACAAGCCCCATTATCTCGGATTGAAAGATATGAAGATTGAAATCGTTGAGCAATATCATATCGCTTTGTACGACGGTAACATGCTCCATCCTCAATACTTCATTTTTCATATAATACCTGATTCCTTTCAGTGATTTTCGGAAGGGTGATCTCCACATCTGTTCCTACATTTAATGTACTGTATATACATATACCGTATTCCTCCCCAAATAATAGTTTAATCCGGCTGTTTACATTGGTTATAGCTATTCCGCCGTGTTTTTCATTCTCCGGTTTTATATAGTCCAACGGCATACCCTTTAGCCTATCATTAATTTCTTGAAGTTTATCTTCAGTCATGCCGACACCATTATCGGATACGGTGATAATCAAGCGTTTGGCTGTGCTCTCTATTTTAATGCGCACTTTGCCTTCCCCTATTTTTCGCTCAATGCCATGATAAATCGCATTTTCCACAATAGGTTGAAGTATCAGTTTAGGGACCCTGCATGACATAATCTCTATTTCATCTTGTGCATCATATTCCACGCTGAGGCTGAGCCGTTCTCCAAAGCGATACTGCTGGATAATGTAATAGTTATTGACGTTTTTCAATTCGTCCTCTAATGTAACCAGGTTTTCAACATTAGAGATGGTATAACGGAAAAAAGTAGCCAGTGCCTCCGTCATTTTTGCGACGTTATCCAGACCTGCGCTCAAGGTTTCCCCACGTATTCCTTCCAATGTATTATATAAAAAGTGAGGATTGATCTGATTTTGCAGTGCAAGATAATGGGCTTGCTTTTTAGTCGCATTGAGTATCTCATAGGTTTCCATAATCTCCTGAACCTTTTCTATAACTTTATCCATTTCCGGGCTTAATGTTATATGCCGGTCAAATAGGGCATCGATAGTATAACCGGCTGCAAATAGCTGTAAAACCTTTGCATTCTCTCTATATGGCTCATAAATCCATTTATAATATACAAAGAGAAGCAGTCCCATTGATGCATAACCTGTCAATACATAAACAATGCCAATATACCCCTGCACAGCAAGTATGCTTATAAAAATCAACAAGGCAAATATAAAAGCAAATAGTGCTCCGGTCACCCACAAAATCCTAGTCGATAAATACTTTATATGCTTAAACTTCATCTGCATCACCCACTTAAGAATATAGCTTTCGATATTCACTCGGTTTAAGACCTGTATTCTTACGAAAACTTTTCGTAAAATGCTTCAAATCGCTATACCCTACTTGCTCGCATATTTCAGCAATATTTAAATTGGTCTCCCGAAGAAGTTCTTTGGCCTTATTTACCCGCGTTTCCGTAAGATAATCCACAAAATTTGTACCGCTTACTTTTTTAAATAATGTACTGAAATAAGTCGGGCTGAAACCGACTATATTGCTTATATCTTCCAGCGATATAGGCTTCATATAGTTCTCTTGTATATACTGCTTAGCCAGCCTTATAGGCCTGGTTTCCTCCTGCTCCTTCTGTTGTGCGATTAATTTAATGGATTCGCCTATCATCATGCAAAGATAGCTGAATATTTCATCCACTGTCTTGCAACGCCATGCATGAATGTGAAATTTCTCCAGAAATTCATCGCCGTGATGAATGGCAATCTGATTATTGCGCAGATGCGTTAGATACATCTCACACGCTTGTTCTGCAAGAGATATAATATCTAATCCGCTCAATCGTTTTTCCGCAGCTATAGTGTTATAAAAATCCTTCAAGCTGCTCAATACAGCATCGGAATTCAGGACTTCTATAACCGGCCCCATCGACTTATTTAATTCCGCCATTAAACGCGCCTGTAACTGGAGAGATTGATTCATAATCGCGCCTTCGATTACGCGACCCGTACCCAACAACAAACGCTGGCCAATGGCATATACTGCAGAGTTGAAACTATCCTTGAGCCCGCTTATATCATCATACACCTCTCCAATAGCTATCGTGAATTCAAATTGTTCAAATGCCGCTTTCTGTTGTATCAGTTCGTCCAGTATCCCTTTTATCTGAGCGCGTATGGATTTTTTCCTTTCAATATCATAGTTTAATATGCAATAGACCGTGCTGTCATCCATATAATTGCCAATTTCAAAGCATTGCGTCCTTAAAAGATTATCTATAATGCGGGTTATTTTTTCTTCTAAAATCGGAATAGCACTGTTATATTGATCGTCATACCCGCAATCGATTTTTACTCCTATGACTTGAAATATACCCGATTGAAAGGAATAATGGTAATAGTCATTAGCCGAATCGATCGTCAAATCTTTTGTTGTAGCACCCTTTTTAAGTAAACGCTCGCTAAAAATGCCCTCGCGCAGTTTATCCGCGTCATTCTCTATCTGCCTTCTCATACGCTCTTCTTCGCTAAGTTGTTTTAAATTGCGAGCATACTTGGCCTTTATTTTTTCCAAAGCAGACAAAAGATCCTCTTGCTTTATAGGCTTAAGCAAATAATCGCCAACGCCATACTTAATGGCATTCTGTGCATATTCAAAATGCCCATAACCGCTGATTATGATAAAGTTTAATTCTTCTTTTATATCTTTTGCGCGACGTATCATTTCTAGGCCATCATACCCCGGCATACGTATATCAGTGATCACCAGGTCCGGTGAAAGCGTTCGGATCATATCCAATGTTTCTATGCCGTTATGCGCAATGCCTATTATCTCCATGCCCAACGAATTCCAATCAATCAGGTTTTGGATTAACTGGCATACATTTTCTTCATCATCTGCGATAATAACCTTAATCATGTTTACTCCTCGCCTTGACGTCATCCGCCCGAATGGTTATCTCCATTTGCTCAGACCTTCATTTATGGCTTACTAAATAATAATGCCGTTGATCTACGACGCTTCTTGCCCATGTTCGATCAACGACATTATTATATCACATATTTTTTTGTTTTTATATCCGCTGTTTTTAATCCCCTAGACTATATACCGCCGCCTACAGAGCCGTCCCATGTATCAACCTTGGTCTTTTTAAGCTCATCCTCGTCAAACCACCGTGTTGTCACCGTTTTTGTCTCGGTATAGAACCTAACGCCGTCCTTACCCAGCACATGCAAATCGCCTATAAACGACATCTTATGGCCGTTGAATGGGAAAATGCCAACCGGCACCGGTATGCCCACATTGACCCCTACCATGCCGCCGTGCGTTCTCCTTGCGAATTCACGCGCATAGTACCCATTTTGTGTGAATATCACCGAGCCATTGGCAAACGGATTGCTGTTCATAAGCTCTATGCCCTCTTCGAAGTCCTTAACCCTTTTTATGCACAGCACGGGCCCGAAAATCTCCTGTTGGCCTATGGTCATCTCAGGCGTCACATGGTCGAATATGGTCGGCCCAAGGTAATAGCCGCCTTCATAGCCCGGCACAACTATGTTTCTGCCATCGAGTACTAATTCGGCCCCTTCCTCAATACCCTTTTCTATCCATTTTATAATGGAATTTCGGTGTTCGGCCGATACCACAGGACCCATCTCGGTCGTTTTGTCATACGCAGGGCCCACTTTCAAAGCGCTGGCTTTTGTTTTAAGTATCTCAACCAGTTTGTCAGCTATGCTCTCCTGAGCTACTATGACCGGCAAAGCCATGCACCTTTCGCCTGCACATCCAAAAGACGAGTTCATGATGCCGGCTGCTGTTCTCTCAAGCGGAGCATCTTCGAGCACCAGGCCGTGATTTTTGGCCTCTCCTAAAACCTGTACCCTTTTGCCGTGAGCTGCTGCTGTTTCGTAGATATGCTGGCCTACCGATGTGGAGCCCACAAAGGATATACCCTTTACATCGGGATGCTTCAGCAGTATCTCCGATTCGTTTCTGCTGCATGTGATGATGTTCAGCACGCCGTCGGGCAAACCCGCTTCCTGCCATAGCTCGGCGCATCTCATGGCTGTCATAGGCACCATCGAAGCCGCTTTTATCACCATAGTATTGCCGGTAGCTATACACAGCGGTGCCATCCAACCCATGGGGATCATCCCTGGGAAGTTCCACGGCACTATGCCAGCGAATACGCCTACCGGTTCTCTATACAGAGTCGTATCATACCCCTTCGACGTATCCATGAGCGATTCGCCCAACATGAGCGTGGGTATGCTACAGGCAAACTCGATCGGTTCTTTTATCTTCAGCACCTCGCCCTTGGCTTCCTCCCACGCCTTACCGTTTTCATGCGCTATAATATCGGTGAGTTCATCTATATGGTCTTCCAGTATATCCCTGAATTTGAATATTATCTGTGCGCGCTTCATGACTGGCATCTGCGACCAGGTCACAAAAGCCTCCTTGGCCGCTTCCACCGCCATATTGACCTCCTCGACGGTGCAGCATGGGGTCTGCGCTATCACCTCGCCTGTGCTGGGGTTATGGACATCCATGTACTTGGCTGTCTTAGATTCTATCCATTTGCCGCCTATAAAAATCTTTAGTTTTCTTATATCGCTCATTTTTTCTCCTCCATTACGTTATTTTGCCGGCCAGATCGCAGCATCTTCCTGCATCACCCAAAGGTGCTCTGGTTCAAATGTGGGCGTTATATACGGGTTGCCTTCCAAGTGGCGTATAACCCATATATAATACATAGCATAGCCGGGGGCCGATACCTGAGGATGGCTGGCATCGTTTAGTATCTCTACAGTGTCGTTGTTTTTGACTTTTAGGACGTTTTCGCCGAGGTTGCAAAAGCCGAAGCCATTCTCTGGACTAAATTTATAATAATATATCTCTGGCTGTGGATGATGGTGCGGCGGATAGCTGGACCATTTCCCAGGATAGTTTATTACCTCTCCCAACACCAGTTTGGAGTAAGGCGCATTCGAATAATCGAATATGGTCCTTACTATGCGCGTGGCCATCTCGTTCACGGTGCCTTTGCCCCTTTCCTCGCTCCGACATTCCTCATCCGAATAAAGATGAGCGTCGAAGGCAACGCTGTTATCGGTCTGTGATACCGACAACTCCGCTTCATCGCTTACGCATTTTATATTTACAGCGATCCTGGCCGGAACATGCAAGCACCATGGGTTTTGGTCCAGAAAGCTTTTTCTATGGACAATGGCCTTTCTGTTCCCCCATTCGAAAACCACATCGCCATGTATGAGTAAAAATGCGCGTTCTTTTGCCGATGCATCGGCAAACCCCTGATCCTTTTTCAATTTCAGTATACCAAAGTCCATTCCCGTCTGATCTTCATGCACTATGTTGTTATAGCCGAGATCAAAAGGCTTATCCCTTCTTATCAACAAATGTATCGTCTCCTTTTAAATGGTTATCATAAATCCCCTTATAACACCTAAAAGCTCTTCGTATCCTTCTATAAAGGATTTAAGGGTTTTCCTTGTAGCGCCAAATTCATCGAAATCCTCGGGTTTCATGCCGTCAGCATCGTATGCTCTGCGGAAATCGTCGAATTTAGCGTACAGCTCATCGATTATCTTCTTGTCGACATCATTGTCCATCCTAGCAGCTACTTCGATGTCAGAAGCATTGAACATCCTCTGCCACTTATACGGTATGGTAAGCACTATATCGCCGCCCATGAGCTCGCTCCACTGCAGGTAATTCCTGTAAGCTGCCGCTAAAAGGCGCGTTCGATAACCTCGCTCCTTGTATATCCTGTAGGCTTTCTTTATGGCGGCTATGCCAGCCCAATCGAGGTAGCCAGGCGTAGCAAGTATTCCATCTTTTTCAGCCACATCCTTGAGCCAATCGTCCAAACGGCCTACCATTATCGTGCATACCGGCCTCATTGATGCTATATCTTTGCCTTCTTTTTCCCTGCGGTTAAGCCCTCTTTCTATGGCCTCGGCTACAGCCAACGATTGGGGAACGGTAAAGCAAACCGTCGCATTTATATTAACGCCGTTATATGTGGCCTCTTCTATAGCCTCTATGCCAGCCTTCGTGACCGGTATTTTTACCTGCATATTAGGCGCCAATGTATTGAAATGTATTGCCTGTTCAGCCATCATCTCAGCATTTCTGTAATATTTAGGGTTGGTCTGTATGGATATTCTGCCTTTTAATCCATTTTCTTTATCAAATACCGGCTTTAGCAACTCTGCTCCTTTGACGGCCATTTCCTCAATTAATTTCCATGCCACATCTTCTTCAGTGCCCTTAGGCATCTCTTTTATTATCTGATTTATTCTGTCCTGCCAAAGATGCATTTCTTTCTTTAATACATTGAATACTATTACCGGGTTGGTAGTGGCCCCTACCGCACCGTTTTCTATAGCGTAGGTCAGCTCCTCCACTGAGCATGAATCATTCCAAAAATCCGTAGGCATCGTGGATGCCATCCTGTGCAATGGGCTTTTATAACCATCCATAGTCATTTAAAATCACCTCGACAAAATATTATTTTTACAATCCGGCTTTAGCCTTTATATATTCCCTGGCCTTTAAGGCGTATTCCAGCGGATTGGCCTTGGCCGGGTCCTGTTCCGCTTCCACCACCATCCATCCTTCATATCCTGTATCATCAAGCACTTTGAATATAGGAGCAAAATCTATCATACCATCGCCGGGCACTGTGAATACACCGGCTCTTACGGCATCGAGAAAGCTCATGTCCTCGCGTTTAACCTTCTCTAAGACGTCTTTTCGAACATCTTTGAGATGTACATGTTTTATTCTGGCAGCGTATTTTTTCACAACATCCACCGGGTCTTCGCCCGAGAATACCAGGTGCCCTGTATCATAGAGCAGATATACGAGATTCGGATCTGTCATAGACATAAGCCGGTCGATCTCTTCAAGCGTCTGCACGCCGGTGCCCATGTGGTGGTGATACGTCAGTACCACCCCCTTATCCTGAGCCAATTTACCCAAATAGTTCAATCCGTCGGCCAGGCGCTTCCATTCTTCTTCGGTGAATATGGGTTTACCAGCAAACACGGGTATATCTTTTAATCCTTGTATACTGTGCCCTTGCTCCGCCGCGCCTATTATCTTCGCGCCTAATTCATATAGAAGATCCCTGTGCTTTATGAATGCATCCACCGTTTCCTGCAGGGGTTTGGTGGTGAGGTATGCGCTGAACCAAGCATTGCATACCTTGAGACCCCTCAAAGACAAAGCCTTTTTAAGCACCTGGGGATCTTTTGGATACTTGTTGCCCATCTCGGTGCCTTCAAATCCAGCCAGCGCCATTTCGCTTATGCATTGTTCAAATGTATTCTCTGCACCCAGTTCAGGCATATCGTCATTGGTCCATGCTATGGGCGCTATGCCCAATTTCACTTTGTTTTTATCCATATCGTTCATCCTTGCCATTAATACTTTCTTGCTTTTTTAAGCTCTTCTTTCAATTCCTCAGTAGCTTTCACTATATCCTGTTTGCGCGCCACCTCAGCATTGCCCACTCTCCACCACGATTCGTAGTCGTGCGTCATGGTCTTGGGCAATACTTTTATATCTATCAATGTGGATACGGTTTGCTTCTTGGCGTCCTCTATGGCGTTTCTAAGGTCTTCTTCGCTTCTAACACGATAGGTTTTGCAGCCGTAGCCTTCGGCACATTTGGCGAAGTCTATGCACATAAGCTCGCCATCAAGCTTTCCGGTCTGCTCGTTTCTCATGCGAAATTCGGTGCCGAAACTGCCCATGCCGTGGCCCATCTGCAGGTTATTTATGCAGCCGAACGAGGCGTTGTCGAATAGCACCACGTTTATCTTCTTGCGCTCCTGTATAGATGTTATAAGCTCGGAGTGAAGCATGAGATATGACCCATCGCCTACCATGGCGTATACCTCCACATCTGGCCTGGCCATCTTCACACCCAGCGCAGCATTTATCTCATAGCCCATGCATGAATAGCCATATTCCATATGGTAGGTATCGGGGGCTTTAGGGCACCACATCCTCTGCATATCACCCGGCAAGCTGCCCGATGAACCGACTACTATTGCATTGCCATCTATCATCTCGTTCAATATGCCCAGCACCCTGGTCTGAGGCATGTATGAGCCGAATTTTTCTCCGAATTCCTCTATCACTTCATCTTTATGGCCAGCTATTTCTGGCTGGAAACCTTCGCTATATCTGACGTTTGCAAGCCTATCCAACTCTTGCAGCCATTTGTCCCTGGCCTCTTTTATCTCGGTGGTATATGCCGACCGATAACCAAGTCCCTTCAGCTCTTTGCATATGGCCTCAAGCGCCGCCTTAGCATCGGCTATCACCCTTACCCCATCCAGTTTATAGGCATCGAACGAAGCTATATTTATGTTGAGGAAAGCGACATCCGGGTTTTGAAAAAGCCATTTGGACGATGTGGTAAAATCGGTATAGCGCGTGCCTACGCCTATTACCAGATCAGCCTCTTTTGCTATAGTATTGGCCGCGAGGTTGCCTGTCGCGCCTATACCGCCCAGATTGAGCTCGTGGTCCCATGTTATGGCACCCTTGCCCGCCTGAGTTTCTCCAAACGGTATGTTGAATGCCTCGGCAAATGTTCTAAAGGCCTCCTGCGCTTCGGAGTACTTAACGCCGCCACCGCATATCAATATAGGCTTTTTCTTGCTCATTATGAGCTTTACGGCATCTCTTATCATCTCTTTAGTAGCCAGCACGCGTTCTATGCGGTGCACGCGCTTTGCCAGAAACTCAATGGGGAAATCGTAGGCCTCGGCCTCGACATCTTGAGGCATAGCCAATGTTACAGCGCCGGTATCGGCCGGATTGGTCAGCACTCTCATGGCGTTTATGGCTGCCGACATGAGCTGCTCGGGGCGCGATATCCTGTCCCAATACCTGCTTACGGCTTTGAAGGCGTCGTTTGTGGTTATGCCTATGTTGTAGTATTGCTCCACCTGTTGCAATACCGGGTCAGGCTGCCTTGTCGCATATGTATCGCCCGGCAAAAACAGTACCGGTATGCGATTAGCAGTAGCCGTGCCGGCTGCCGTCACCATATTGGCGGCGCCCGGCCCTATAGATGATGTGCAGGCGTATATCTGCCTCCTGTGCATCTGCTTGGCATAGCCTATGGCTGCATGGGCCATGCCTTGTTCGTTTTTGCCCTGGTGCACTATCAGCTCACCCGGATCCTCTTCCAACGCTTGGCCTATGCCCAACACGTTGCCGTGGCCGAATAGCGTGAATACACCTCTTACAAACTTCTGCTCGACGCCGTCGAATTCAATATACTGATTATCCAGAAATCTGACCAGGGCCTGCGCCATGGTCATTCTCACGGTTTTCATAATACCACCTCTTCAAAAATAACCCTTTATTCGACTTCAAAATATTTGCTCACTACTTGCTCTGTTTTTTCTTTACCTACCATTATAGCCTTCTCTATATCCCAATCCCAGTATTCGGGACGGAAAAGTTCTACGGAGGCCATTTCATTGTAGCCTATCTTTTTTAGCGTGCTGAGTATGGCATCTAGGTCTATGACGCCCTCGCCAGGCCATAGCCTATTGTTGTCGCGTAGCGCACCGATGGGCAAATCTTCGGCATCGTCTATATGGAAAATGAATATCTTCTTAGGATCGGCCTTCTCCAAATCCTCTATCCTTGAGCCCATGGCATGGAAGTGGAAGCAATCCAACACTATACCGACGCTATCCCTGTTGACGGCTTTAACTATATTGTAAGCTTGACCAAATGTATTCACAGAACAATTGGGATATCCTACAAACTCAAACGCCAGCTTGAAACCGTGAGGCTCGGCATAACCTGCCAGGTCATTCAGCGCCCTTACGGTTTCCTCTTTTATCTGCGCCTTGGTATAGTTGCCGACATCGAATGTGGGTACCACAACGATCTTCTTGCAGTTGATTTTATCCCCAACATCACAGAGGAATTTCAAATTTTCTTTTATCTCGTTATAACCTTTCTCATCCCTAAAGGTGATGAACTCCAATGCATTGAAAGCATAGGGCTTTATCCCGCTTTTAGCGAAAAACGCAGCAAGATCATCAACCGTATGGTCTTTGAGGTAATCGCGGAGCTTGTCGAGCCTAATCTCAATCAGCTCATAACCAGCTTTTTCGCACAGTTCGAGATCCTTCTCTAGTGTAGAATTTTTCATGGTTGTGGCTTCATTAAAACATATCTTCATAGCAACGCCTCCATTTCTTTAATTTTAACCGGTCTGTTTTCTTTTAGCGATTTCTTGGCCGCCAAAGCTATAAGTACTGGTTTTAAGCCATCTTCACCTGTCACCGGGGTTTCGGTATCATTTATAACAGCATCTACAAATTCTTTTATTTCCTCAACAAACGAATCGTTGTATCTTTCGAGGAAGAAATACTTCGGCTTTTCGCCTATAATCCCATCAGCAGTGCTTAGAATTCTTGTGGACGGCGTATCATTCTGATCTTCAGCGCTGCCATTGGATCCAAAAACCTCAACGCGCTGATCATAGCCATATGTAGCCTTTCTACTGTTGTTTATAACGCCTATGGCTCCATTTTCAAATCTAAGCGTGATTATGGCCGTATCTATATCGCCTGCATCGCCTATGGCCGAATCTACCAATACTGCACCGGCTGCATATACCTCAACTACTTCGCTTCCTGCCAGATACCTTGCCATATCGAAGTCATGTATAGTCATGTCCAGAAATAAGCCTCCAGATGATTTGACATATTCTATTGGCGGCGGTGCCGGATCCCTGGAGGTTATTTGGATTATGTGCGGTTGCCCAACCTTGCCTTCTACTACAGCATCCTTTACAGCTTTGTGGTTATGATCAAATCTTCTATTAAAACCTATCTGCAGTTTCACGCCCGCAGCCTTCACTGCATCCAGCGCCGCTTTAACTCTATCAACCGATAAGTCTATAGGTTTTTCACAGAATATATGCTTACCTGCTTTGGCCGCTTCGATTATGAAATCGGCATGCGTATTGGTGGGCGAGCATATAAGCACCGCTTCTATTTCAGGATTGTTCAAAATATCTTTGTAGTTCTTTGTAACAGCATTTATACCGAGCTCATCTGCCCATTCTCTGATCTGATCGGCGAAAATATCGGCTATAGCTACAAGCTCTGCCTTCGGCACATTGTGCACAATATTTTCGGCGTGAAGTTTACCTATCCTCCCCGCACCTATAATGCCTATTTTGAGTTTCTTATTCATAATCACTATCTCCTCTCAATAATATCGATTAATTAGCCCCTGTTTCTTCTCAAAGCATCTATCAATACAGCAGCTATTATTATTACACCCTTCAATATAGTTTGTATATAGGGTGAAACGCCCAAAAGCACTAAGCCATTGGTTAACACACCTATTATTAAAGCACCTATTATAACACCAGGTATAGTACCTATACCGCCTGTTAAGCTGGTACCACCTATAACCGAAGATGCTATTGCATCCAGCTCGTAGCTTACGCCTGCTGTAGGCTGGCCCGCGTTTAATCTCGCCGCCAGTATTATGCCCGCCAGCGCAGCCAATACTGATGCTAGCGTGTATATGATAACAAGATATTTTTTTACATTTATGCCTGATGCTACAGCAGCACGTTGATTACCACCTATGGCATATACATACTTGCCGAATTTCGTATGGTTCAGCAAAACATACATTATTATCCCAACTATTATCATTATAATGACCGGCATCGGTATACCTAATATATATCCTCCGCCTATAAAGTTAAAAGCATCACTTAATCCTGTAATAGGTCGACCATCGCTGTATATAAGCGCTGCACCTCTAGCTATGGACATCATACCCAAGGTTGCTATAAATGGTGGTATTTTACCGTATGCACTCAAAGAACCATTTATAAACCCGCATGCAGCACCGGCTATCAATGCTAATATAATAGGGAGTATCAAGGGATAATCGCCTTTACCGAAAGAAGCCGCTACAACACCGGCTAGAGCTACCACTGACCCCGAGCTCAGGTCTATGCCCGTGGTTATTATGCACATGGTGACGCCCATACCTATAATAGCTGTAATGGAAATTTGCCTTATAACATTGATAAGATTAGCCATGCGTATAAACGGTGGATAAAGTATGGTCATTATAACGCACATACCTATCAATACAAAAAACATTTGAAAGCTTTGACTATCGATAGTTTTCTTTTTTAAAGCATTAGATGAAGACTTTTGCGAATTTGGCATTTCTCATATTCACCTCATAAATTAAATTTATTTGCTTCCTGTAGCAAGTTTCATTACGTTTTCCTGGGTAGCCTCATCTCTTGTAAGTTCGCCAGTAACTACCCCTTCATGCATGACAACTATACGGTCGCTCATGCCAAGTATTTCAGGCAGTTCTGAGGAAATCATTATAATGGCTTTGCCCTGTTTTGCCAAATCAGACATAAGCTTATGGATTTCTGCTTTAGCACCTACATCAATTCCCCTAGTCGGTTCATCCATTATGAGTATATCGCTGTCCGGTAAAAGCCAGCGTGCAATGATGACTTTCTGCTGATTACCTCCGCTCAAATTGCTGACTATTTGCGATAAGCTAGGCGTTTTTATATTTAAAAGTTTTACCATCCTTTCACAATCTTCCGACATCCTTTTGTGGCTCAATAACCCAGTTTTAATATAGGCATCGATATTTACCACCGTTATATTATCCTCAACGGAAAGTGGTAGAAACAAGCCGGAAAGTTTGCGGTCCTCGGTAAGCAACCCTATACCACAATTTATAGCATCTACAGGCGAATTTATCTCAACCTTCTGACCTTTTATATATATCTCTCCAGCATCGCGCGGCCTTAAACCGAATAGGCTCTCTATCACCTCAGTACGTCCTGCGCCTATAAGCCCCGCTAACCCTAATATCTCCCCTTTGTGTAGTTTAAAGCTTACATTTTTGAATTTCGAATCTGCAAAGCCTTTTATTTCTAAAACCACCTCATCTGTGGGTATATTTTCTTTAGGAAATAATTGGGTTAATTCTCTTCCTACCATTAAGCGTATAATATTTTCTTCAGTCGCCTCAGATATAGGGAAAGAATCTATAAAGTGTCCATCGCGGAATATTGTTACATCATCAGCGATGGTAAATATCTCATCCATTTTATGCGTGATATATATCACCGAAACGCCTCTTTCGCGAAGCAGTCGTATTATCTTAAAAAGCTGTTCTACCTCATCTTCAGTTATTGCCGACGTGGGTTCGTCCATTATTATTAACTTCGCATTGTAGGAGATGGCTTTTGCTATCTCTACTATCTGCATATATGCTGTACTAAGCTCCAGCATTTTGCTTGCAGGATCTATGAATACACCTAACTGCTCCAGCAAACGGCTCGTTTCTTCTTGCATGGCTTTATCGTTTACAAGCCCGTTTTTATAGCAGATTTCCTTGCCTAGGAATATATTTTCCGCTACTGTCATATAAGGAACGGGGTTTAATTCTTGATGCACCATGGCTATACCAGCACTCAAAGCATCGCTGACCGAATTGAAATCCACTATTTCGCCATCAAATTTTATCGTTCCGCAATCTGGTTTTAAAAGACCTATCAAAATGTTCATCAGTGTAGATTTACCGGCACCATTTTCCCCTACCAAGGCATGAACCGTGCCTTTCCTTACCTTCAGGCCAACACTGTCTAAAGCCTGAACGCCAGGAAACCGTTTCGATATGCCGGTCATTTCTAGCAAATATTCTTGTTCCATATTCGCCCATCCTCTATTCGCAGTTTATCGCAGGCAGAAGCAATAGCTTCCGCCTGCTAAATAATTTATTCATACTTAGCTCTGTATTCTGCCACTTTATCTTTGGTAACAAGCTCATAAGGAATTATTATTTCTTTTTCGACCGGTTCCCCATTTAATACTTTAACCGCAGCATCTATAGCGCCTCTACCTTGCCCCTTCGCATCCTGGAATACCGTAAAAGCCAGCTCGCCTTTTTCCACATAATCCAGTGCCTCAGGCGTAGCATCTATGCCAGCTATCAAGATATCGCCAGCCTTACCAGCATCTTTAGCAGCTAATAGAGCACCTATGGCCATTTCATCATTATGTGCTACTATAGCATCTATATCTAATGTCGACTGGAACCAGCTCTCAGCCACTGTCATCGCTTTATCCCTGTACCAATCAGCCGACTGGTCGGCCACAACTTTAATGTCAGGATATTCCTCTAACACTTCCTCTATACCTTTTTGCCTATTTATCTGCGGCTCATGGCCTTGAGTGCCTTCTAATATAGCTATATTGCCTTTTCCGTCAAGCAACTCTGCCATATGACTCATTAATATCCTCCCAGATTCCACAGAATCTGAGCCCACATATGTCACTGCCTTTTCTTGATTAAGGAGTTTCCTGTTAACACTTATTATTGGTATATTTGCCCCTGCTGCTTTGTCTATCATAGGCACAGCAGCTTGCACATCAACCGGCATCACTATAACGGCATCAACGCCTTCGGCTACCATATTTTCCATCTGCGACATCTGCGTATTGGCATCGTATTTTGCATCCTGAAATGAGAATTCTATATCGGGATACTTTTCTGCCTCTTCCTTCATGCCATCCATCATATAAACCTGAAATTGGTCACTGAAATCCGCTATCAATACTCCAACTTTTTTCTTCTCGCCTTGCTCATTATTATCAGACGAGGCCTCCCCATTTTGCGTTGTAGAAGATGTATCATCTGTAGAGCAGCCAACCATCAGCATCAAAGCAATCAATGCCCACGCTATTATTGTTAGTAATCTTCCCTTTTTCGACTTCATACAATTAAAACCTCCTAAAAATTTATTTCAAGCCAGCTCTCACCGGTTTAAGCTAACCTACCCTCCTTTCTTCCGACACTATGAGCACGGCTTAAAAACTTTTTTATTCTAATGCCATTATTTCTTCCCTCGCAATACGCACCCATGTTTTCAGATTTTCCGGATTTTTACCAAGCGTATGGTTATCCTTCATAATAAACTCTGGACGGCAATCATATTCTTTTATAACTTGGAGCGCATCTCTGAGTTCTTTCCTAGCCGCTTCTTCTTCTATATGAGGTACTGCTAGAAAAGCAGGAGTAGGCTTCATGGAATATATATATTTGCTGCCCAATTTCTCAGCCATTAACCTTTTGTTAGCCCATGGCGATACTGATACACGCCGTAGATTTGATGCCGCTTTCACAATATCGATTCTCTGATCTAGAGGTTCACAGCATCCATAACAAGAAAGGCCAAATCTTTCCATCAGCTTCTTTTGATAAGGGAATATAAATTCTTTGAACATGTCCGGTGATACACCTATCGTTATTTGACTTTCCGCCAATCCCCACATATCTTTTGTCCTTACTTTACCGTCAAAATCCAGAGCGGGTAATTCATCGGTAAAGCCAATGCCACCTGAACCGACAAATGTTCCATCGTTGTTCAAGCACAATAAATCATTTTGTTCTAAGAAATCTAATCTTTTCATGGTACCGTTAAACAATATTCTCATTACTTCGTGCACTTTATCAGGATAATCATAAAAATCCATAAGCAATTTATCCATGCCTCTTAAAAAAGCATAATCATCCGTTAGTCCTACAGACCAAAACCACACAGTGTTAATCCTTGGCTCCAGATAACCATCAAATATTTCGTGAGCAATTTCCAACAATTTCTCGGTCGTTTTGTAATCTATATCTAATTCAGGTTCTATTATATCTTTTACTTGGCTATAATCCTCCAGAACTGTTTCTATGTGATACGAACCTCCGGTTTCCAACGCTTTCTTTTGCGTAGGCCTATTCTTTGCTCCTCTCACCCACCACGGCATTTCTTTATACGCATACGGCAGATTGAAATAAGGCTCTACAACGTAGTCATCGTTCATCTCATTACCCCAGAATATCTGCTTGCGCAAATGATCTTCCCAATGCCTGGCTATGCTATTTTTGCATTTTATTTGATCATCGGTTATTATCTCGTTCCAGCCATTTTCGGGATCACATAATATGACAGGCCTTGTTCTTTCTAGTTTATTATGCTTTATCCACAACACCCTTCTCTCCTGCATTATGGGCCGCGCCGCTATTTCAGCTACTTCTTTAGCTAATTCTCTTAGAACCTCTTTATCTTCTTTAGGGAAACTAATATCAGAATAGTCTGCATTATTGAAGTTTACTCTAAAATTTAATTGTTCAAACATTCGTAATAACCTCCATCAAAAATAAATCATCTTAAAGTTATAAGCTTTTTTTCTTTAAACGAACGAGTGGCTGCATGGGCTATCTCAGTGGCTTTTGTCCCATCATACACGGTAATATCCGGTTTCCTTCCCTCGATTATGCAATTTATGAATTCTTCCATTTCCAATCGGTATGCTTGCTCAAATCTCTCCAAAAAACCCGAAACACATTCTTTTAGCATGCCATCTTCATTAAAAATTGAAACTAGATTTTTTTCTGGTATAGCCCCTATCCTCAATGTACCCTTGGTCCCTATGATTTCTGTTTCGATATGGTAACCATGGGGCGCCGTACGGCCTGCATGGAGCATTGCTATATAACCATCTTTAAATGTCATCATCGCACATGCATTGTCCCCATCTTCATATTTTTCAAATTCTTTATGCAAAAATCCTCTACCGGAGGCATATACGCTATCCAATTCGATATCCCCAAAATACCATCTGATAAGGTCTATATCGTGAACAGCCATATCCATGAATATGCCGCCACTGCTCGCTGCATACTTTAAAACGCCCTGTATAGCAGACTCAGGATCTATACTAGTAGCTTTTATAATATAAGGTTCCCCTATGTACCCCTCATCAATTTTTTGTTTGGCATAAGCATATGATGGATCATAGCGCCTCATGAAGCCAAGCATAAAGACTTTAGCTGGGTGTTTTTCTACAGCTTTCTCGGCTGTCTTGCACTCTTCAATCGATATACCCAGTGGTTTCTCGCAAAAGACATGGAAACCAGCATCCAATGCTGCTTCTATCTGTTTGCAATGCTCCCCTGAAGATGAAGCTATTACTATGGCATCTAACTCTTTATTTTGTAGCATATCATAAAAATTCGTATAACCGTATTTTATTCCCCAATTCCTTCTAACCCATTCCACTTCTTCGGTTATAATGCTGCATGCTGCCATAAGTTCAGCACCAGGTACCCTAAAGGCTATATTCTCAGCATGTTTTTTACCCAGCCTGCCAAGACCTACTATCCCAACTTTTATTTTTTTCATGACACACCAGCTTTCATGTATCTCAATATTTAAGCTTTACTTTAAATTAGCGCAAGCGCTTACGCAATAAAATCCGATACTAAATTACGCACAAATATGATTTAAAAAGCACCCTTTGTTTTTCTCCATTGTTTCGGCCTCCATTTGACATAACGATCATCTTATGGCTGCATTATATCAAACGTTTGCGCTAATGTCAATATGTTTTCAGAAAATTTTTTAAACTTATTTTTGGCTTATTTCTGCTGTTTGATTGATTATTTTTTAACAATGTTTAAATGCCGGATTCTGGAGGCGCATTTTATCTCATTAATTTACGTAATCGTTTGCGAAAATTTCTATTTGCATCGATTAAGCTATATATGCTAAAATAAAGTATATCATTCCGTAGGAGTAAGAAAGATGACTTCAACAGAACAAGCGAAAATTGTTATAAAAGAAAATAAGCAAGGGGCACATTCAGAAATACCCCGTTTTGCTATATCTTATGGAAAAGCGGTAGATACGGATACAGACAGATGTCGACTTATCAGTTTTAAGATACTTTCAGCGTTAAAAGGAGAAGACAACGACGTTATCATCGAGGTTGACAGCTCTCTGTTAAATGCCCCAAGGCAGTATCGGTCCGATATAGCGTTGGATTTTGTTCGCGCTGTGCGCGGTGCCGGTATAGATTTCAGATATGATAAAAATGCTGAAAAGGCTTCTTTCTTTTCTCAGCTTTTTAGGATCGGCGATACCAGTCCTTCCTTTCGCCACAGGGTTCTAGCTTATATACCGCAAAACATATGGAGCAGCGAAGGTTTTATAAATATTTTACCCGCTCAGGGCATACGGTATTATATAGTGCCGTCTAGTGCTCAAAGCAGCAAACTTCTGGACGATATGCGCCAGGGTTATATATTAGATGATGAGAAGTTGGACATGTTCGATCTGATAGTCTTCGACTGTTGTGTTTTCGGCCATATGGGCGTATATACAAAGCACCTTTCACTGGATGATATAAAAGGGCGCTTAAAAAACATCCTTTAAATACTTCTGCAAGTCCTCCTTATAATAAGCCTGGGCTCCAGTACTTTTTTTACCGGCGTTTTATCCTGGGGGCTATTTATTTTTTGTATTATTATTTCTGCTGCCAATTGGCCTATCTTTACCTTTGGCTGAGCCACTGTGGTAAGGCTGATCTTGTCGAAAGAGGCAAAACTTATATCATCTATGCCCATAACCGATACGCTATCAGGCACTTTCAGTCCAAACTCTTCTACGGCTTGTATCACGCCGAGCGCCAGCACATCATTGCCCGCCAGTATAGCGGTAGGAATATCGTTATAGATCAACAGCTCTTTAGTAAGTTCATAGCCACTCATCTGTTTGAACTGGCCGTGCATAGGAGAATACCGCAGCTGCAAACCATACGATTTCAATGCTTCCCTGTATCCTTCAAAGCGCCGTCTATCACTGCTGCTGTTCTCCAAACCACCTATGTATGCAATATTTCTATGCCCCAGTTTGAGCAAGTACTCCGTCGCCATAAATCCACATTTATAATCGTCAGTAGCTACAAAACTGCAATCAGGGTCATCAGGACTATAAGTGACAAACACCACGGGCGTGTCCCCACCATTAAAATTAGAAATTATATGGCTTATATCGTCTATTGCAGGAGCAATTATAATACCATCCACCATCTTGCTCCTAAGGGCTTTTAGATACCTCTTCTCCCTATCAATCTGCCAGTTCGTGGTACATAGTAAAACGGTATAGCCGTTATCATATGCATAGCTCTCCACCCCCTGAGCTACTTCGGGAAAGAACGGATTTGTTATATCCGGTATTATAAGCCCTATGGTCTTAGTGGCCTTTGTAATCAGACTTCTGGCTATAATATTGGGCGTATATCCCATATCCTTAGCCAGTTTCTTAATCTTCTTTTTGGTTTCCTCACTGATATCCGGATGATCGGAAAGAGCACGGGAAACTGTCGCATATGATACATTAGCTGCTTTTGCTATATCCTTTATAGTCACACTCATGAAGTCATCCCTATCTAAAACAAGTTTTCTTGAGTATAGCAAACGTTTTCGCAAATGTCAATGATAATTTTTTAACAAACTTATCGAAAACTATAGGATACCGGTTCATAGCCCGGTACCCTAAATAAATCAGCTTAATCGACCTCTATTATATTATACTGCATGGTACCAAGACCATGGCGTTCTAAGGCCTTAACCTGCACAAACGGATCTTTCCCATGGACCCTCTCCAACAGATGCTTTGTTCCTTCGGGATCATCGGCCAGTTGGCGTCCAGCAGGCAAGGAGTTTGGCAACAGATCATATTTGTTTATGGCATCCAGACACGCTGTCTCTATCGCGACTATATCGTCGGAAGCCATGATACCTATGTCTGGTACCAGTGGCGGCGTAGATAACCCCCAGCAATCGCAGACATATGTAATATTGGTCAATACATTTATGAACAACTTTCGGCCTGGTTCAAATGTGTTGAGCACAGTGGCAGTGGTCAGAGCCATGCCTTCCTGGAAATCATCGAAAGCGCTCATATTCGCTGTCAGCGCACCAGTAGGACAAGCGTTTACGCAATGCTGGCAATAGGTGCAATTATCGTAATTTATATGATATTTGCCGTCCTCATCAAAGCTATTAGCATTATAGCGGCACGCTTTGATGCATTCCCTGTCATGTTCGCATTTCTCTTCATCCCAATTGAAGCCACCCTGCAATCCATGTATATCAGAGCGGGTTTTTGCCGTTACGCAACCCATAGCTATATTCTTGCAGGCACCGCCGTAAGCACAAGCGCCATGGCCTTTTACATGCGAAAAATCTATAAGCACGTCTGCATCGTTGATATGCCCGGCCACCTGCACCTCTTTTAAGCTTTTGTAATCGACAGGCACACTGTAATAATACTTATCGAATAGTCCTGTAGCTGCAACCAACGGCGCCCCTATTACCTCTTCGGTATAGCCACGGCGTTTAGCTCCAGGTACATCTGCCGGTATATCGGTAACGAACACAATAGCCCCTGCTCTTTTTAGAGCATCTACCAACAATTGCACAAAAAGTGGATGTATCGTAGTATAACCAAGATTTCCTCCAAAGTGCATTTTTACAGCTACGCGTTTGCCGCCTACCATATCGCGCAGCGGCAAACCGGCCAACATGCGCCTGAATTTAGCCGGCAGTGTGGAGTTGGCCTCGAGTTTATCATATCCCATTGAACAGTAATATACATCAGATGCCATAGTCTTTAATTTAATCCTCCTAATATTTTTTATATATTATCACAAGCATCCGCCTTGTTCAAGCCTACAGCTTTATCCCTTTAATATCTCTGCTTAAATTCATATTGTCATGGGCTCACCCTTATAATTAATAAATCCTATATCTCCTACTTCAGTTATCCCAGTAGCAATGCGGTAAATGCCGTCTGCGGATTCCTCAGGTTCGATCTGCGCCGTTGTACGGCCCATTTCAGTATTCATCCTGCCAGGGTGCACAGCAAATATCCTGTATCTTTCTCCTACCGTAGCCCGTAGGATAAACACCGCTTTATTTGCTGCCGCTTTTGAAATGGAGTAAGAAGGAAAATTGCTGCCCGAGTTGGACATGCTGCCCGCTTCGGATGTGATGAAAATCATCGTTCCCTTACCATCATCGCGCATCAACGGTAAAAATTCTTTCATCATTATAACAGTTCCTATGGTATTCACTTCAAGACTCTTTTTCAAATCTTTAACATCAACATTATAAATGAGATTTTCTCTATCCTTAGGTAATAAAATGCCTGCATTATTGATTAGAATATCAATGCTTCCAAATATATCGCATGCAATCCGCGCAGATAAATTCACCGAGCCTTCGTCAGACACATCCATCGGTACTATCACGACCCCACCTTCATTTACCGATGCAAAGGCCTCGAGTTGTGATTTATCATCGCCTTCGTACATGCCTGCAAGTACGCGGTGTCCTCTCTCGATAAACGTCTTAACCAAGCAAAGCCCTAGCCCTTTATTAGTGCCTGTTATAACAACATTCATACCATTAAACCTCCAAAATTGTATTTATTGCTCAGACTTCCCAAAATCATTAGCCCTCAGAAGGATTAATGCAAGCATAGCATTCATTATAAATATTATCAAGGCTTCAATACTATGAGAAATAAAGGATAAGCCGGCTTTTTTGCAGCAATCGCAAATCCGTTAGATGCAATAGTCTCTAATTTAACCCACTAACGTTTTCTATATATTATCATAAGCGGATAGCTTGTTTAAATCCGTTTGGAGGAGTGAAAACGTTCTGTAAAACATGTTTGTTATTCTTTAACACCGCCTAAGACTATTCCCGCTACGAAATATCGCTATTGCAAAGGACATGACGCTTCCCCAAAACCGAATATCCGTCCAACAAAAACAAGGCAATATGATTACAACAATTTAGCGTAATCCCTAGCTCCGTAGAAGAAACGCAAAACAATTACCCTTTTGCCAACCTCATCTACTTTATAGATAAGGACATAGCTTTTAATAACGGCCTTGCGGTACCCCTCTTTCCCCAACCGGCTGTCATTGCATTTGGAGTATATCACCGGTTTGCTTTTCAGGTATCCGTAACACCTGTCAACCTCGTCAAGAAAATCCGACGCGGCCTCTGGATTCGCCAATTGGATGGTGATATGCGATACGATATTGTCCAAATCCTGATGAGCAAGTTCCGTGACAACCAGCTTATAGATTGTATTTTTTTCTTATACTTTTCAAAGATTCATCCCCGTCAAGTATTTCCCCTTTTGCCAATTGCTCCTCGGCTGCATTCAATTTGTGGTATACATCGGACATGCACATCTTTTCCTCGTACATTTTCGTGCTCATGATAACCATATCCCCGTATCCGTTTTTCGTCACAAAAATAGGCTCATCAGATTCATGACACATCTGCGAAATCTTGCTCGTATTTTTTAAATCGCGGATTGGAATAATTTTTGGCATAGTATCCGACTCCTTTCCATGGCCTTATTATACCATAATTATGTCCAAAATCAATTTTATTTATCAATTTTTATGCCTCTATCCGACAGAGTTGACCCTATATATTCCGCCGAAACAGGCTTACCGCTGTGGGTGGTGATATATCCTTGAACCCCTGCCGAATGGGAACACCGTAAACCCAAATCCCTCAAGGTTCCGCACCATCTGCACTGTGCCCCAGCAGTCGAAAACATAGTACTTGTTTTAACATAACAATTATTGTATACTATATGCATGCTTAACCGTGCGTGTATAACGTTAACTATCATATCGTATAATCGGTTAAATATAGAAAGCCCGTTTTCACTGAGGATATATAGGAATTCCTTAAAGACCAGTTTATAAACATAGGCAAGGAAATCCATCAGATGACGGATATTTCAGATGCGATGATCAACTTTACCGAATGGAAAGCAGTGATCCAGCATGGCTTTGAAACGATGCTCGAATAGAAGTGAGGTGAGTTTGAATGAATGAAATTGGAGCAGTATTAAATAAAGTTGCATCAGCATTGGCAGACGTTTCAGGTATCCAAGCTATTGTGCTTGGCGGCTCGCGCGCTAGGGGCACGCACACCTCCGAATCAGACATTGACATCGGCATCTATTACGACAAAACTGACCTCGACTTGGCATCTTTGAATAAGGCAGCTCAACTTGTGGACGACGAACACCGGGATAAACTGATTGCTTCTCCAGGCGAATGGGGAAAATGGGTCAATGGCGGTGGTTGGCTCATTATTAATGGATATCATGTTGACCTTATTCTGCGCGATGTAGAACGAGTAGAAAACGCAATAGATGAATGCCAGAAAGGGAATATTAACGCACATTATCAAACTGGTCATCCTCATGCCTATATTAATGCAATGTATATGGGAGAATTGGCTGTATGTAAGCTTTTATGGGAGAAAAAAGGTGGTCATATTTCTACTCTGAAACATGTTGCCGAACAATACCCGCAAAAGCTAAAAAAAGCCATGGTTGATTTTTTCGGCTTTGAAGCGGAGTTTTCTTTAATGCTTGCAGAAAGTAACGCCGGGAAAAATGATGTTTATTATGTCACTGCACATATCGTACGATCGATTTCAGCGCTCAACCAGGTGTTGTTTGCAATAAATGAGGAATACTGCCTAAACGAAAAAAAGGCGGTAGGTATGATAGATAGTTTTAACATTCACCCGCTTGGCTACAAAGATAAAGTAAACTCAATTTTTGCGGCAGTCGGAAGAGAGGACACAAATGCCTGCGCACAGCTCAAGCTGTTAATTAACGAAGTGAAAAGCATGCTTTCAATGATATCACAGCCATAGATAGTGCCGGATAAGTTGCTCATCGTATTCAGCAATGGTAGTGGGTTGCTCCTGCAGAAATGAACTCATATCAGCAATCCGCTTGCAGCTCATCCAGGCCGGCGTTTCCGTTTGCAGTCTTTGCTTTTCTTCTCGCAGGTGGTAAACTCATCTGTAGAGTTTTGATGTTGAAAGCGGTGACTGCAAAATGCGATTTTCTCGGTTCGCAGGAACCAGTCCATGGCGAGGAAAATATCCTTGACAGAACAAGTTGCATGTCTTACTTTAGTTACAGAACAGGTTGGACGTTTGATTAGAAATAAAGCTTTAATTGTTGCTATCGGAGTTTTAAATATGATACAAAAATTGCATTTACATGTTCCTTCATATGAGGAACTTAATTACAAAGAGTTAATTTTATCTCAACCAGAAACAATGAATTATAACCGCGGATATGATATGAATATTTCAGGATATGACAAAATCACAGGCTGTATTGATTTTCCCCAGACTGAATGGGAGAGTTGGTACAATTTTTGGATAGGTAATGAGCCTAACCGTTACTATGCTTACATTGCGCAAAATGAGAATAACGCATTTGTTGGTGAGGTTAATATTCATTTAAGTCCTAAAAATAAATGGTATGATATGGGTATTATCATTGAAGGAAAATACCGAGGAAGAGGTTATGCAGTTGGAGCATTAAATCTATTGCTAAAACAAGCTTTTTGCGTTTTTGATGCAAACGCTGTGCATAATGATTTTGAGAATGATAGAAGTGCTGCTATAAAAACCCATCTGTCTGTTGGATTTAAGAAATATAAAGATACAAATAGCATAATCGAACTCATCATGACTGAGGAACAATATAATAACATTACGAACTATAAGTATACCTGAAGTGCTTATTTGAATGAAACGTAAACGTAATTGAGGAGAAAGAAGAATGACTGAATTCAAATTCGTAAGTTACGATCCGATAAATAAAGGCTGGTCAAGCGACAAAAAATACTGTGTCACCGATGAAAACGGCATACGGTATCTGTTACGTATTTCATCACTCGATCAATTTAGCACAAAAGAGTCAGAGTTCAAGATGATGAAACAATTGGAGCTTTTGGGTGTCCCTATGTGTAGGCCTATTGAATTCGGTACCTGTAAAGAAGGAGTTTATTCTATACAAAGCTGGATAGAAGGTAAAGATGCAGAGGAAATTATCTCAGCCCTTTCTGATACCGAAGCTTATATGTATGGTCTTGAAGCTGGCCGGGTGCTAAAGTTAATACATTCCATTCCCGCTCCTGTAGATCAGCAGGATTGGGAAATTCGCTTTAACAAAAAGATCGATCGCAAGATAAAAGGTTACACTGATTGTCCGATTAAATATGATGACGGCAATGCCTTTATTGAATATATAAATTCGAATAGGCACTTGCTAAAAAATCGTCCGCAAGTGTATCAGCATGGTGATTATCATATTGGCAATATGATGATTGACAGTATGGGGCAGCTCAACATTATAGATTTTAATCGCAGTGATTATGGCGATCCATGGGAAGAATTCAATCGCATCGTGTGGTGTGTCCAAAGCTCACCGATATTCGCTTCCGGCATTGTAAATGGTTATTTTGACGGCAATGTACCGATGATTTTCTGGAAGTTGCTTGCTCTTTACATTGCAAGCAATACCCTTTCTTCAATTCCTTGGGCAATTCCGTTTGGCCAGAGGGAAATTGATACGATGTTGGGCCAGGCAAAAGAAGTGCTTGAATGGTACGATTATATGCAAAACCCAATTCCTACATGGTATCAAAGTTCTACCAAATGAGCAACAAACCAATATTTTATGAGACACTTTGTAATCTTCTGCAACAAGTCCGTACATTGAATAATCACAGATACCTTGGTTATTCCTATTAAGCCCCCTAACGAGATTGGACAACATATCTTAACTATGATAACATATAAATAAGCGTTGGGAGGAGCAAATAATTATGGCACAAAAACAATATAGTGAAGAATTCAAAGCGCAGAGGTTATGGATATCGGAATCAGCGTAATTTCACTTTAAGGTTGAAGTTAGAGTATAAACGCTATAATAAAAGTGAGCCAAAAACGGGTCAAACGCTAACGAATTTTTGATCCACTAAAGACTAAAAATCCTGTATTATAGACATGAAAAAC
>JASGMM010000088.1 GCA_030156435.1 Clostridiales bacterium
TCCCGGGGTATCTTGACCGGAATAACGTAGCCCGCTAGGGCTGAGGCTGGTCAACTTCGAGGCTTCATGCCTCCGTCTTTAGACGGGGGTAGTTGACATAATCGTTCATGCACTTCACCTTTCAAAATATAATTTTCGATATTGTCATTCGCTTATCTTTTATCGCTTTAATTCATTTTATCATAAATATGTGCTCGATGTACAGCACCGTTACGCTGGAAGTCAACAGAAAAAATTGATATCGTCGGTACAACATAGTATAATTGTGTATAGGTAAAGCGAGAAGGAGGAAACCTCTATGCAGCAAGAATTTTATTACATTATAGTCGGCAACGGCATAGCGGGGTTAAGCGCGGCTGAAGCCATCAGGCAAAACGATGCCTATCGACCCATAGCGGTTATAAGCGATGAAAATTACCTTACATACAGTAGGCTTGTGCTATCCCATCATCTTGGCGAGAACATATTGCCGGAAACATTATATATTCACCCTCAAAGTTGGTATGACGAAAAAAACATAAGCATGATTTTGAATACCAAAGTTCTTGGTATAGATACCGACGGTAAAGTTTTGAAAACCGACAAGGGCGATGTCAATTATACAAAACTAATAATAGCCAGCGGGAGTTACTGTTTCATACCGCCTGTAGAGGGCTCCGATAAAAAAGGTGTATTCGCCTTAAGAGGCGTGGATGACTTAATCGAAATAAACCATGCTATAAAGCAGAGCGACAAAGCTATAGTAATAGGCGGTGGATTGCTCGGTTTGGAATCAGCTTGGGGTATAAAACAGAAAGGCCTCGACGTAACGGTCTTGGAATTCTTTCCCCGCATATTGCCCAGGCAAATGGATGATGAAGGTTCCATCATACTTAAAGGCATCATAGAGAATCTGGGTATAGATCTTTATCTAGGCGTAGAAGCCGCTAAAATAAGCGGTAATGATAAAGCCGACGGCGTTGTGCTAAAGGACGGCAGATCTATACCCGGTGATTTTGTTCTGTTCTCATCCGGTGTAAGACCGCATGTGGAGTTTGCCAAGAACGCACCCATAAGCATAAACAAAGGCATAATAGTCGACGAATATATGCGCACCAATGTGCCTGATGTCTATGCGGCGGGGGACGTGGCAGAGCACAACGGGGCTATGCCTGCCATATGGCCTATAGCCAATGCTCAGGGCAAGATAGCTGGTATAAATGCCGCAGGCGGACATGAAAAATACAAAACTATACCGCCTTCCAACACGCTGAAAGTAATGGGTATCGATTGTTTCTCAGTGGGCGATATAAACAACCAGGACAATCGATTCAAAGAGATAAAGCATATAGGCGATACCGAATATTATAAGCTGTTTTTGGATGGTACACGCCTTGCGGGCGCTATCATGATAGGGGATATATCGAAGTCCATGCGCCTGCGCTCATTAATAGAGCAAGGCAAGGATATGAGCGACTACTTTGCATCCGATAACGCTAAAGAGATAATAGACAGATTATAGTAAAGGCAAAGCGCCGGTTGATCAGCCGGCGCTTAAAGGTTTAAAATCCGTTATTGTTGAATGTAGCTGAAGGGGGAAAAGCTTTACTTGCGGCGCTTATAGCACTTGCTTCGCCTTCTATCCTTCCTATAGCTGCAAGCCTCTCGGCCGGCATATAGCCCAAAAACATCTGGCTAAAGGCCTGTATATCACAGCTTAAGGAGGCTGTATCGGTTCTTTCTATCTGAGCTCTGCCGCCGGCTATGTGCACATGCCATGGCCCCTCGTTCCATGGGGCAGATGTATCAGTTATCCGTATACTGAATTCTTCGTCGATATCATCAGGATAGCCTCGCTCTATCAAAGCTTTATTCACATCCACAACGCGGAACATCATACCTGGTGTCAATTTCATATCCACGCGCGGATTGGGCAGCAAAACATGCAGACGCTCATCGACAGCCGTAGACCATTTCGCCTGCTCTATCTGGGCCTCATGAGCGTATATAAACCACAGCAATCCTTCGAGCGCTTTCATGCCTTTATATATCATTTCATATATGTTCATCTTACCATCGCGTATCGTATATATTATGTATCCACCAGGCTCACCGCTATCATAATGCCATAGATAGGAATACTTTTTATATTCATCAGCGAAAGGATCGTCCAATACGAAATCGGTCCACAATGTCCTATCACGGATAACGCAGCCGTTATGCTTTTTAGCATATGCTGTATATATATCATTTAACGCATCTATATCTTCTTCAGTAACCGCCGTTATCTTTCCAGTCTTATGGTTAAAGGCTTTCAGGTGTTCTACAGGAATAACATAATCCATGCGATCGAATCCCAATTCCCAGCCGTATTTCCTATAGAATTCGAACGAAAACGGACCAAGCATCGATACCACCTGTCCCCGCTCTCTCATTACTTCCAGAGATTTCTTCAGAAGGTCGGCTATACGCCCACCGTGCCTCCCTTCCGGCATAGATGATACCATAGCTATGCCTCCCATATTCAAAGGGACTCCACCGACCATGATCCTGAAAGGAAGCATTTGTATGGCCGCCATTAATATATCAGCATCATCGTAATAACCGAGAACATACTCTGGTTTTATATATTTTTGCGCATATGCCGCCATCTTGTCCTGCGCCTGATGCAACCAAGGAAAACAGTAGGTAGCTATGTACTGCACTCGGGCAAAATCTGCATCGCTCACAAACCTTATGGGCATGATAAACCTCCTCATCATCGCTTATGTTCTCCGATTATATCATAGGCTATGATACAACTCAAGCATAATATTTTTTTATAAAAATATACTTTAGCAGGAGGAATATATAGCAACGAGCTAAAGGAGGATTCATATGAAGGCTTTGATCTTCATCCCCGGATTGTTCGGCTCGATGGGCGATGATATAATACCGGGTACTGGCGATTGGGATTTCGGCCTAGCCGCCATAAATTACAGGCCATTTATAGAACGACTGACGTCTATGGGTTATAAGGAAGGACACGATCTGTTTATATGCTTCTATGATTGGCGCAAAAGTGTAAAAGAATGCACTGAACGTTATCTCGTCCCCAAAATACATGAGGTCAAAGCCAAATGCCACCAGGATAAGATAGATATCATAGCTCACAGCATGGGGGGATTACTGGGGCGTTGCTATATGCAAAGCACCTTATACAGCTATGATATAGACAAATTCATAATGATAGGAACCCCCAATACCGGTTCTGTCAAAGCCTATTATCCATGGGCCGGCGGTACCATACCGCCTGATGACAGCGCCGTCGGCATAGCTTCACACTGGCTGCTGAAAGGCTATGCTTGGCTGTTTGCAAGGATTTTGGACGCTCCTTCACCATTGGATGCCATACATATCACATTGCCGTCATTGCAGGATATGCTGCCTTCCATTCAGCATCCACCGTATTTAATAAGTGACGAGCCGTTCAATCAAAAACAGTTTATACCTGTGGAACGCGTATACTACAGGAACCATTTTCTAGATGAGTTAAACCGCTTGAGTTACAACCTTTTCACCAGAGATATACGCATATCCAGCATTATAGGTGATACCAAGCCGACTATGACACATATAAGCGTCGCAAGATCTGCAGTCGCTTCAGCCGCACCAGCGAGGGTATGGCCGGATGGCCGCCCCGTAAGGCATTACACATCACGTCACGGTGACGGAACAGTATTGACAGCCAGTAGCGGATATATAGGGGGGCAGCAATATGTCTTTCCCTCATATCACAGCGCTCTACCCGTGGAAGCCAGTCATATTATTTCTTATATATTGGGTATATCAAAACCAGTAGAACCGGTACATGCCTCGAGCATAACATCATATATAAGCATTATAGCCGACGGCCCCGTATCGATCAGTCTAATCCACACCGATAGAGGCGGCAGCGCCCAGGTTCACGCCATGTCCAATGCAAAGGGACAGTCGTGGCTGTTTATACCGCAACCTAAACTTTTGCCCCTTTCAATATCAATAAAAGGCTTGGACAGCGGAGAATACGTGCTGGGCATAGATACACCGGGCGCTCCTATAGATCGCATATTCGAGTTCCGTTCTTTTATAAAAAACGCAGAGGTCCAGAACATATCTATACAGATAACGCCCTTTAAGCGCAATCCCATTATAAGGCGAATAAGGTAACCGATTCATCGCATTGCCTGTATATTTTTATATATACTGTTAAATTAAAACACTTGAATATTGAGAAAATTTATCCTATAATATAAGCGTAAATGCGCCCGTAGCTCAGCGGATAGAGCAGCGGTTTCCTAAACCGCGTGCCGGACGTTCGATTCGTCTCGGGCGCACCATAAAAGGCCGGAAATTCAACCTTCCGGCCTTCGTTATTTGTACTGCGGTTTTATTCTGACTTCTTCCCGCCACAAGTGGCAAGGCTTTCTGTTAAGCTATTTATGACTCTCTATTTTTCTTTATAAATTGGAATCTTTAATATATCGCCTATTTTTATGGAATTAATATCCTGTATGTTATTAATTCTTGCTATTTCGTCTAAGTAAGATTTTTCATCGAGCCGAGAATCCAATGGATAATATCTATGGGCAATCCTAATTAGCGTATCCCCTTCCTTTACTTCGACATTTTCATAGTGGTCAACGGTATAATATTCAACCGGCCTATATTCGATATAGAACAATTCAGGCGATAAATATATAGAGTTTGTATCATAGTACTCTTCCTTAGGAATAACCCTTTTTCCATCTCTAATTATATACCAAACACCGGTATCTTTACTTCTATAGCCGCCTATTATACTATCATAAAAGAAACCTGGTAATCGTTCTAAATGCTTACGAATAATTTCAGGTTGGTCCTGTGTGGGTAAAACCTCAAACTGTTCATATAAAGCTGACATGATTTCTTGATTAGGCACTTCCTCCCATGTGCCAACTTGAACGCTTTTATTCTCTTCTTCTGACCATATTGACTTTGGTATGCCACGAATTGTTGGCATAGAACGTTCCAGCTCCAGCACTATTTTTTCGGCTCTTTTCAATATATCTTCTTCGCTTAGAGGCATTGGCTCATCAGGTGAACTATTCTCAGCTTTTATTTTACTGCTCGTAAAATTATTTGCCACGATCATAGTAATGGCAAAGCTGGCCAAAATAATGACGACAACAAACAATCCTTTATTAAGCGATATTTTGCGCATGCTCAAACCGCCTCCTTAATCATTATTATAGCATATAATAATGATTAATAGCTATATTTTAAAGAAAAATCAGACCCCTTCCACGGACAAATACTATTGATCCTCATATTGATCCTCATTTTTTGCCGTGCCTTCAAAAGGCTCCATGGTGGCAGATGTGCCTGAGCTTATACCCTCACGCGCAAAAACTTTTTTGACGGTTAAAAATATAATCTTCCAATCATTTATAAAGCTAACATTATCCACGTACTGTACATCAAGATTAAATCTATCCTCCCAACTGATAGCGTTTCTGCCACTAACCTGGGCTAAACCCGTCAAGCCAGGCCTGACCTCGTGACGGCGTCTTTGATGTGCGTCATAAAGCGGCAGATACTGCACCAGCAAAGGCCTTGGGCCGACTATAGACATATCCCCTTTTAAAATATTAAATAACTCGGGTAGTTCGTCAATGCTGGTAGAGCGCAAAAATTTCCCGAATTTGGTCAATCGGACTTCATCAGGTAATAGATGACCGTTTTCATCTTTCTCATCAGTCATAGTCCGGAATTTATATAATGTGAATATCCTCTCATTAAGGCCAGGTCTCTTCTGCTTAAATATCACCGGCCTACCTAGATAAATCCTTACGAGCAAAGCTATAACCAGCAACAGCGGTGATAAGATTATAATAGCACATAATGACAATATAAAATCCAGCCACCTCTTTATATATCTTCTATATATACCGCGATTACCCTTATTACTTATTTTACACCCTCGCCTTCCATTTCAATGAATAGTTCTCGATAACAGGTCCTATAATATCTCCTTCATAAAGGTAGCGCAAAAATGCCGAAGTATACGACATCATCAGAAAATGCTGGGGCATGCTCATCCATACATGATAATGCTTCATTATATTAATACACAATTCTTCACGCGTTACAGGCTCATAAAGGTTCTCAACTATATACCCTAAAACATCTTTTAATAGTTTTACGTTTTCCTGCACAGCAGACCTTATATCGCGCAGCACCGTGCCGTGGGAAGGTACATAATACGCATATGTCATATCCTTAAGGTATTCCAAAGTACTCAACGTAGCAGCTACATCGCTTATATAAGGCAATTTATATTTTTTTATGAATTCATGTGTATATACAGCATCGCCGCAGAATAACACGTTGTCGGGCGTCGCTATGCCCATATGGTCTATACTGTGGCCCGGCAATGATAAAGCATTTAATTGAACCGAATATATAGTAACTACCCCCGGCTGCAGCGTTACATCAGTATGACAGTGTCTGCCTCTCAAAAAGGCATCGTTAAGCGTGCCAAACGATGGCGTTCCTGTTAATCCTATCATCTCCAGTTCTGGTTTTTCTATTACCCAGCTTTCACCGCATGGAGCATATACGATCGCTCCGCTACGTTCCTTTATGAATTTATCGGCCCCCGCATGATCCACATGGCCATGTGTATTTATAATGGCTGCTGGAGCCAAGCTATTGGCATACAGATAATCGAGCAATGCTTGAGCCTCTTGCTCATACCCTGCATCTATCAAAATGCATCGGTTATCATTCAGCATATATAAGCCTATATTGCAGTTAGTATCGTCATCTACATAATACGTACTGCCCGCTATATGTTTTAATTCCATATCATATATTACGTCCTCTCACTTATAGAGTCCATTATATCTTTGAATGCATTTATAGTCCCTTCTGCCAGCTCCATTTCCCTGATAACCTTACGATCCCCTCCGCGTTTAAAGCATATGGATATCGGATAGGTGGTCGCTGAACCATCTATCTATATTATCAGCATGAGTTTTAGCCAGGGACATTTCCTGAGCTTGTATATTTTTCATCTGGGCATCCCGAAAATTGATGATCTGAAATACAGAAACCACTATAAGAGGTATGATAGCTGCAACCAAAAACAGCGCCGTTATTTTATTCTTTAAGGATAATTTACGCATATTACATTTTTTGCCTCCGTCATAAAACTTTCATACATTTGAAAAAAGCCGGAGATCAATCGATCTCCGACTTTAAGTGGTGGAGATGAGGGGAATTGAACCCCTGGCCTTCTGGGTGCGATCCAGACGTTCTCCCGCTGAACTACATCCCCGTTACATATTTATATTAACATAAGACTGCATTTGTGTCAAAATATTTTGTTATTATTCCATGATAGGAAAATCAAAATAAATTGATTTCAAATTCAGCCTTTTAAGATGCAAAATATGCAGATTGAATAGTCACTGACAGGCTTAAAATTGTAAAAATGCAAGTTGTACCATCTTATCATATAGGGCTTTGCCCCTCAAGGTTTATCGGATTACGACAAGAAACCAATAAATAGGCCGTAGCGGCCCTTCTCCCCGGAGAACCAAGGGAGAACATCAGTTTCTCGTCCAACCGCAGGCCTCGGGTTGCACCTCTGCATTGCCCTGTCTTCTCCGGTTGAGAAGAATCGCCTCGGCCTAAAGCATTATGACTTAATGCTTAGTTCATTTTGTGACTGATAGACTAATTCACCGTCAATGGTTCTGCGTTGTGCTTGGCCGCCTGCCACCAGTGACATTGTAACAAGATTGTTGATCTTGCGTATATAACCATTGGTGGTGGTAAATAATAACTTTATAGCGTTATCATCAAAGATGGGTACCGCCACACCGGCTGCCTTAAGCATGTACTCAATATATGCTTTGGTCTCATCCTGGATCTCTCTGAACATATCCACCTTGCGAAAAGGCGGTATAATCCCTAAACCATGACATAGGGCCCTGTAGAAATCCATGACCGTCAATGTAGCTATGGGTATATATACCGCCTTGAACAAGCTGGGATTTAACGTTTCTACAAACGAGCGCAGTATGAAGGTTTTGCCGCTGCCTGGTTCTCCGGTGATAAGGCCCCTTTATCTGTTTTAAGTAGTTTAGCCTGTCTATGACTTGACTAAGATCGTTTGACTTAAAACCATACTTTACATTGATATCTTTATCAAAAGGATTGAAGTTCATGTTGTAAAATGCCATAAACGCGTTCATATGCTGCTTTCCTCCTCATAATATAGCAATATCGGCAGCTTGTTCTCGTCGTTTTGGTCATGCTCAGGGTTACCGGAACAAGGCCACCTTCTTCTTCAACTCACTGTCCACGGTATCTACCTCCGTTTTCTAGATATTATTTGATACGCTTAATGATATCCATCCAATGGAGACAAATACATGAAATACTTATGTGGAGTATTAAAATGCCTACCAAGTAGGTGCGAGTCATGATACTTATATGCGATCGTCAACGAAATTTTGAGCCACCCGCTAATGAAATTTTGAGCCACCTTCGCTAACGAATTCGTGAGCCACACGCTAGCGAAATTTTGAGCCA
>JASGMM010000014.1 GCA_030156435.1 Clostridiales bacterium
ACTACTTAATTTATTATGAGGAGAGAAAATATGACATCGCGTGAAAGAGTGATAAGGGCATTAAAGTTTCAACAACCGGATAGAGCTCCGCGAGATTTGTGGATGCTGCCGGGTATACCCATGTTTAGATCCGACGAATTGGAAGACGTATTGAGTAAATATCCGGTGGATTTCGCCGGGCCTAAATATAGGTATGGCAGAGGGCGTCGTTGTAAAGGCCGGGAAGCTATGGTAGGCAATTACACAGATGCATGGGGCTGCGTATGGCATGTGGCTGAACCAGGAGTGATTGGAGAGGTTAAAGAACCTCCATTAGCTGACTGGTCTGCGTTGGACAGCTATCAGCCGCCATGGGAGTTGCTTGATGAGGCCGATTTGTCAGAGGTAAACCGAAGCTGTGAGCAAACAGATAAATTTGTAAAGGTGGGAACCGAAACGAGACCTTTTGAGAGAATGCAGTTTTTAAGAGGGACTCAAAACCTATTCATAGATTTGGCTTATGGAACTAAAGAAGTTTACCGTCTTCGCGATATGCTGCATGAGTTTTTTACTAGAGAGATGGAGATGTGGGCGAAAACCGATGTAGATGCCATAGGCTTTATGGATGACTGGGGCTCGCAGAATGCCTTGTTGATCTCGCCGGAATTATGGCGTTCTTTTTACAAGCCGCTCTACAGGGACTACTGTGATATAATTCATTCGAGCGGTAAGTTTGTATTATTCCATTCGGATGGTAACATAGAAGCAATATATCCCGATTTGATAGAGATAGGGGTGGATGCCGTGAACTCGCAATTATTCTGCATGAACATCGAGAGATTGGCTAAGTTATATAAAGGTAAAATAACATTTTGGGGTGAAATAGACAGGCAGTATATATTGCCATATTGTACACCGGAAGAGGTACGGCAAGCAGTGAGGCGCGTACGTAGAGCCTTGGATGATGGCAACGGCGGCGTTATCGCTCAATGCGAATGGGGTATAAATAATCCCAAAGAAAATATCGAGGCTGTATTCGATGAGTGGAGCAAACCACTGGGCGAAATATTGAAAGAAAAATAAGAATTGAAGGTAAATTATTGATGACAGTGACAGATAAAAGCTACTGGAAATTTGCCTTGAGGTTTTAACTGCTTTATCGTATAATCCCATCTTTGACAGTTGAGGGACATAAAGAGCTTGAAACCCATTGGCAATCCTGGGCTTCAAGCTCTTTAGAGTGTATAAAAAAGTTCACAATGTCATTTCCCTTTGGTGGTTTTAATAATTTTTTTCATTTCTTTTGTAGTAACAATTTGGTAATCAGTGTGGAAGCCAAAAGCCTCATGTAAAGCATCAGTAAAATCTGTTCTTGTGTATATCGGTTCATAACCTTCGCCCTTGATTTCCTTAAAATTCATCTCTTGCAATTCACTGATAATCTCATGGCAGGTGAATTCTTCATGAAGCCTCTTTTCAAGAAACCTGTAAATAATAAGGGATATAAAGCAGGTGATGAAATGTGCTTCTATCCTGTCTTCATTGCTTAGGTATACAGGTCTAGCCTTGAACTCACTTTTCATGATTCTAAAGCATTCTTCTATCTCCCATCTTCTGCTATTCACCTTGATAATCTCAGATACATCATCATCTAAGTTCGTACAAACCCCATAAAAACCATCAAAGGCTTCCTCTTTCTTGATTAGATCGGTATCAATGCTGTATATTTCTTTTTCTGCAACCTCTCCGTCAGCTGTACAGTTTGTCTTATGGATAAATCTCTTGTAATCATTTTGTCTGAATTTCTTTATTGACGCAGGGTTGTTATCTATCGTTTTTAAAGCATGTTCTATTTGGCATTTTCGTATCTTACGCATGTAATCCCTGTATTTGATAGAGTATGTAACAATCAGCTTCTGCTCAAGACCATTTTCTTTAATCCAGCGTTCCTTGTAGAAAACCTTAGTCCGCAATTTTTCTTTATCTCTGTCATTAGCTTTTTCTATCATCTCATCAAGTTCAGAAATATCATATATTTTTTCACTACCCGGAAGCCTCCATCCAGTTGAAGCAAGAGCCCATTTTTTAAGGTGTCCTTTCAATTTTTTGATAGACTGCGTGGTAATAAAAGCACGATCATCCTTATCATTAAACCTTCGATTATCTTCTGAAGAAAGACCTGCGTCCGTACATATAATGAACTTAGAAAGCCCAAAATCAGATAAAATTTTCTTTTCCAAGGGTTTTAATGTAAGCTGTTCATTCATATTTCCTCTATTAATACTAAAAGCAAGAGGCAAGCCATCTCCGTCCATGAATAGACCCATCTGAATGATTGGATTTGGCTTGTGTTCTTTTGATGGACCATATTGTTTTTTACCATCTTCTTCAATTTCAAAAAAATAATTAGTGCAATCATAATAAAGCACACCAGTATTTCTCTTTGAGATTCTCAGGCTGTTCTCATATAAAGAGGATTGAATAAAATCAGTTTCTTTGGCGAGGTATTCAAGCGCTCTATATATCTGATGCAAATGAAAATTGGGCTGCTCAATAAACTTTTTTGATTCCTCAAATGTAGCAAGTTTAGATAAAGGGAATAGTATCCTGCAATAAATCAGTCTGGAAAGAATAGAATTCAAATCAAAATTGAATTTGTATTTTCGAGAAATATCTTTGCATATCTTATGCAGTCCAAGTTTATGGTATATCTGCTGCAGAAAAAGATAGCCGCCGTTAAAGCAATGCCTTTCATCCTTCTCAATACGCTTATATGGCGAATATCTAGCAATAACATCAGGTTCATGCCCTTCTTTTTCACGGCGGTTTAGTTCTTCTACATATTCCTTTGCCCATTCGTAGGGGTCTTTGCCATTTAACTTGGTTTTAAGTTCCTCATAGGTTCCAAGCTTTTCTACAACCTTGTTAGTACGTTTACCCTTATCGTATACAGATTTTACAACATAGAAGGAAGCAGCATTTTTGGATTTGGAAACCTGAAGTCTCATAATATCCACCTCACATTGTTATAATGCCTATATTATACCACGTTGTGACACATTGTGCAATAGTTATTTTTAAAATTTGACAAAAAAATAAACCTATATCAAGGCTTTCAGAGAATTTTTCTTCTTGCAACTGTCAAAAACCCGTTTGCCTTGAGGTTTTAACTGCTTTATCGTATAATTAAAAATAACATAGATCTTTTATAAAGATGGGGGTATAAATGTGAATTTTAACTTAGAGCAAGTTCCTTTCAGCCGTTGTGGATCGTATATAGCTTTCTCGTGGTTATCAGAACGCTTTAGAGGTGTCAATGCTAAAGAAGGGCTTTATTTGCGTACGGTTCATGGCGATGCGGTGTCAAAAGAGATCATGCTGGTAGAGCTTACCGATGGGGGTCGACCCATACCGTTCGAAATTAAGGCTATGCCAGAACTGCTTCGTTTAGAAGCTGCGGATGGGTATGTTGAGATATGCATTGCGACCTCCACGGTTATAAGAATAAGAGGCTGTGGTGTGGGGTTGCGTTTTTCTTCCAGTGAGGAGTCCATGTTCAATAATGCTATCCCATTTAAAGAATACCAGTGGATAATAAACGCTTTTAACAGCAGAGTACAGCTAATGTTTATACCGTTAAAAGCGCGATTGTGTATGGATGCCCCTTGGGACGGCAGCAAGTGCAGTTTTGTTAAAGTGGATATACTGCCCGATGATACAGGTTATTTTGAGTGTGCAATTGAAGAATTTTATAGCTCATGGTATCAGCATATCTATGATGATTTTGATGAAAGCGTCAAAAGTGTCAAAGAAGAATTTAAGGCATTTTTAGGTAAAATGCCGGATGTGTCGGATGAATTTTCTCAGGCTGCTGAGCTGGCGGCTTATATAGACTGGTCATGTATTGTAGAGCCTAATGGATTGATAACCAGGCCAGCCATGTTTATGTCTAAGAATTGGATGACCAATGTATGGAGCTGGGATCATTGTTTCAATGCCATAGCTCTTAGCTATAAATATCCTGAATTGGCATGGGATCAGTTTATGATAATGTTTGATCATCAGGACAATAATGGTGCCTTGCCAGACAGCATTAACGATCGCCTGCCCATATGGAACTTCTGCAAACCACCTATTCACGGCTGGGCATTGAAAAAGATGATGGATAATACGGATTACATAGATCGTGCTAAACTGGTTCAGGTCTATGAGCCTTTATGTGATTGGACCAATTGGTGGTTTAATTATCGCGATGATGACGACGATGGCATACCGCAGTATAATCACGGAAACGATTCGGGATGGGATAACAGCACTGTGTTTGCTGAGAGGCCACCTATTGAAAGCCCCGATTTAGCCGCCTTTCTTATAATCCAAATGGAAACGTTGTCTAATGTAGCGGATAAACTTGGCAGGAAAGCCCAATCGCGTGTATGGGAACAAAGAGCATCCGAATTGTTGAATAGATTGCTTGAGCATTCGCTAAGGGGCAATAGATTGGTAGCCTTGCAGTCAGAAACGCATAAACCAATCTCATCCCAAAGCCTATTGCCATTTATGCCCATTATACTAGCCGGACGTTTGCCACAAAATGTGCTGACGGCTACTATCACCGATCTGAAACAAAGCGGTATAATAACCGAACATGGCTTAGCTACTGAGAGCATCGACAGCCCTTTATATGAGGCCGATGGGTACTGGCGCGGCCCTATTTGGGCACCATCTACGATGTTGATGGTGGACGGATTAAAAGAGGCTGGTGATGAGGCCATGGCGCAAGATATATGCAGGAAATTTGCTTGTATGTGTGCAGCCGGCGGCTTTGCTGAGAATTTCGATGCTTTAACCGGTAAAGGACTGCGTGACAAAGCGTATACTTGGACATCGAGCGTGTTTTTGATCCTGGCACATGAATATCTATTATAATTGAAGAACATGAGGGTTAAGAGGGAAAAATGATTGTTCGAGAAGATAAGGAAATAATACGAGATCTGGCCAAACAGGTGGCAGAGATAGCCGAGCTTCCTGTCATGGAAGAGCGCCGCTGCATGTGGAAACAGCATAACCAGCTAAAACGCGTGCGTCCGATGATATTAGTATTCCCTGAAGGTTCGTGGCGTGAGCTTCTACCGCAATCGGTGCTTCAGTGCCAAGGAGAGGCTGCACGTGGGATAGAATGGGAACTGCGCTGGCGCATATATCAGCATGAATACATACATGATGACAGCGTTATAGAGAAAAAATGGGTTGTATCAAAAGCTATCACTACTACCGACTGGGGATTGCAGCCGAAGCATAGGCCAAGCAGCCAAGATACCGGCTCGTGGGGTTTTATTCCGGTCATCAATGATTACAGCGATCTCAAAAAACTAAAATTTCCCGAGGTACGGTACGACGAAAAAGAAACCATGCACCGGCTGGAAGAGGCCCAAGATCTGTTCGGCAATATATTGGATGTACAACTCAAAGGCATAGCTCATATTTCGTTTCATCTTATGGACATATATTGTGAACTTCGCGGTTTAGAGCAAGTGATGTGGGACATGTACGACGACCCTGGCATGTTGCACGAAGCGATGGCCTTTTTAGAAGAAGGCCATCGCAGACTGGTACAGCAATATATGGATCTTAATCTTTTCAGTTTAAATAATGATGAGACCTACCATTCCTCCGGCGGAGTGGGGTATACCGATGAATTACCCAAGCCTGACTATGACCCTGAAAGAATCAGGCCATGCGATATGTGGGCATCGGCTGAATCTCAGGAGATGGCTCAAGTGTCACCGCAGCAGCACTATGAATTTGTCATGCAATATGAGAAACGCCTTTTGGAACCCTTTGGGCTTAATGGTTATGGCTGTTGTGAGGACTTAACCAATAAATTGGATTATGTATTCACCATACCCCATATAAGGAGGATTTCTATATCACCATTTGCCGATGTTGATAAATGCGCAGAGAAACTGGGCGATAAATATATATTTTCATGGAAGCCAAAGCCTTCGTATCTTGTAGGGAATTTTGATACTGATTTCATAAAGGAGTATATAAAGCACACATTGGATGTAACCAAAGGCTGCGTTATAGAGATGATATTGAAGGATACTCATACCTGTGATAACCATCCTGAACGGTTTACACAATGGACGAACATAGCGCAGGAGTTGGCTAAGGAATATTGAGGAAGGTGGTTCTCAACCGCTTCTTTTCAATATAAAAGCAAGAATATATTAGACTCAGGTATCAATAAGATATATTGTGATGCATGCCTGTTGACGTTGCAGCTATGAGATTTAGCTGATATAATGATACCAAGGCTTATTAAAATTTAAATGATTTTGGAGGTGGGTGTATTGTTGCAAGAAGAATTATTACAAAAATGGATTACCGATCGCATAAACGATGTAGGTAAGGTAATTTATAGGAGAAGCACAACGCTAGATGGATGGCAGTTTAAAAGAGGCTATTATGACGCTCCGGACCAATACCGCTATGAGGACCAGGAGTGGGCACCTATAAAAGTCGGCCAACAATGGGGCAGCCCAGAACAAACCTATTGGTTTAGAAAGATGGTACGCATACCCGATACATATAAAGGCTGCAAAGTCATAGTGTTGATCGAGCTTGGCGGAGGAGAGGCTCTGCTGTCTATAAATGGAATGCCGTATCAAGGCATAGACAGGAACCATAAATCCGTTGTTTTGACCGAGCATGCCGCCGGAGATGAACAATACGATATCCTTATAGAAGCTGGCATGGAATGGGGCGAATACGCTGGCAGGCAATTGAGAGGCTTGCCCTTTGAGCCATACACTTTCCGCGGAGTTACGCTCGCTTGTGTAAATGAAACTGCTTATGAATATTATTTTGACTTAAAGACGATATTTGACTCGGCAGTGGTGCAAAATGATAATGATTTGCGACAAAGCATGCTCAATAAAGTTAAAGCTTCTTTACAGTCGATAGATGATTACAACGATGATGAACAGATCAAAAAAGCCAGGACTATGCTATGCGACAGCATAAGCGCGATACGATATGCACGCGGAAACGGTAAACTGCTTTTAAATGGACATTCGCATATAGACACTGCATGGTTGTGGCCGCTTAAAGAGACCGTACGCAAATGTGGCCGGACATTTTCTACAGCGCTTCGTCTTATGGAACAATATCCCCAGTATTATTTCATACAGAGCCAGGCACAGCAGTTTGAATATACCAAACAGTATTATCCCAAACTGTATGAACAGATAAAAACGAGGATAAAAGAAGGACGCTGGGAGCCAACCGGCGGCACATGGGTAGAGCATGACTGCAACCTCATATCGGGCGAATCATTTGTGCGCCAGATTCTCTTAGGCAAGCGCTTCTTCATGCAAGAGTTCGGGATAGAGCCGAAGGTAGCCTGGTTACCCGATACCTTCGGATTCAACTGGATCATACCGCAAATCCTTAAAAAGGGTGGTTATGAATATTTCGTTACCAACAAGATAATGTGGATATACGAGAATAAATTCCCTTATGACCTGTTTACATGGCGTGGCAATGACGGCAGCGAGATACTGTCTTATTTCCCTACGTCGCCAGGGGGATATAACGGTATGCTTACGCCAAATGAGATAAAAGCTACATGGGATAACTTCCGTCAGAAAGAACAAACGGATGAGCTGCTGTATCAGTTCGGATACGGTGACGGAGGCGGTGGCCCTACAGCAGAGATGCTGGAATACGCCAAACGCCTTACCGATCTACCTGGCATGCCTGAATGTACGACAGGCAGGGCTGATGAATACTTTGAGCGTTTGAGAAATGATATCGATGCTTTGCCTGTGTGGGATGGGGAGCTTTATTTCGAACTTCACCGCGGGACGTATACGACGCAGGCCAGGAATAAGCGCAACAACCGTAAAGCGGAACTGTTGTATCGGGAGGCAGAGCTGCTATCGTATCTAGCCAGGATGTATGGACATCCATATGAGCAGGAAACCTTGAACAACGGCTGGAAGAAGATACTGCTCAACCAATTTCATGATATAATACCGGGTTCATCCATAACGCCGGTATATGAGGACTCGGCTAAAGACTATGCGGAAGTATTGAGAACAGGCAACGATATAAAATCGAAGGCGTTGAAAAACCTGGAAAGCCATATAGACACATCAGGCGACGGCAAGGCTATTACGGTATTCAATTCCTTGTCTTGGCCGGTAACCGCCATGGTGAGCATAGCCGCCGAGAGCGATAAAAAATATAAAGTCATCGATCGCGACGGCAATATCGTTGATTCTCAGACAATAACCGAAGAAGGCCGAACCGAACTCGTATTCACCGCTGTCGATGTGCCGTCGATGGGTTATAAAGTATATCATATGATAGAAGAAGAGTCGGTACCTGCCGTTGTTGACATAACGGTGGAAAGAGAGCATCTCGAGAACAGATTTTTTGCTATAGACATAAACGAAAAAGGATTTATAACATCTATATACGATAAGATAAACGGGCGGCAAGTCTTGCAACCGGATAGATGTGGAAATGTTCTCCAGATATTTGAAGATAAACCAGCAAATTGGGAAGCATGGGATATAGACATTTCCTATCGGGATAAGATGTGGGAGGTCGACGATATGATCTCATCAGAGATCATGGTTGCAGGCCCAGTAAAGGGGGTACTTCGCATAACCAAACGGTTTAATAAATCCACCATAATCCAGGATATAACGATATATAGCGATATACCGCGTATAGACTTTAAAACATCGGTGGATTGGCAGGAAGATCAAAAGCTGCTTAAAGTAGCCTTCCCCGTTGATATAAGGGCTACGGAGGCGACCTATGACATATACTATGGTGCCATAAATCGGCCGACGCATTGGAATACGAGTTGGGATAAGGCCAAGTTCGAGGTATGTGCTCACAAATGGGCGGATCTGTCCGAAGGTGATTACGGCGTAAGCCTATTGAACGACTGTAAATACGGACACGATATTAAAGACAATGTAATGCGATTGACGCTGCTAAGGGCGCCCATGTGGCCGGACCCCAAAGCCGATAG
The DNA here is from genome assembly GCA_030156435.1 of Clostridiales bacterium. Classification (GTDB taxonomy): domain Bacteria; phylum Bacillota; class Clostridia; order Mahellales; family Mahellaceae; genus Mahella. The sequence continues at coordinate 9,032 of JASGMM010000014.1, forward strand.
AGGGTATCACGAATTCACATATTCATTGTACCCGCACAAGGGCTCGTGGAACCAAGGCGGGACAGTACCTATGGCCTGGCAGCTTAATGCACCGCTTACAGCTATAGCGGCATCGCCTCATACAGGCTCGCTCGCTGCCGAACAATCTCTGTTCTCGGTAGATGCGGATAATGTCATAATAGATACCGTAAAGAAAGCCGAGGATAACGGTGACTTAATATTGAGGGTGTTTGAGGCTCTTGGCCAACGCGGCAGGGTCGGCATAAAATGCGCTTTTAATGTACAGAGCGCTGTCGAATGTGATCTGCTGGAGAGGGCACAAGGCGAAGATATACCGGTACAGGCCGGCTCATTTGATGTGTATATAAAGCCGTACGAGCTGAAAACCTTCAGGTTAAAACTGTAATAGTGATGATACGATGCATTGCGTAGCGGTACATAACCATGATATGGAGGCTGTATCGTTGCGCAATGCAAAATATAATCGTGGCGGCTAGGATGGCCACGGATATGTGCAGCAATTTATAGCTATGTTTACTATAACCTCAACGGCTTTTTGCATGGATTGAACAGGTATATATTCATAGCGGCCGTGGAAGTTGTGCCCGCCGGTGAAAATGTTGGGGGTGGGCAGGCCCATGTATGAGAGGCGTGCGCCATCTGTGCCGCCGCGTATGGGCAGTATCAGGGGCTGTACGCCGGCTTGCTGCATGGCTGCTTTTGCTATATCTATCGCGTACATATGCCGCTCTATTATCTCTTTCATATTATAGTACTGATCGTATAAATCCATACTCACCGTATCGGTACCGTATTTGGCGTTTAGCTTGCCCGCAATGTCCTTCATGAAGTTTTTCCTATCTTCAAAGCCTTTTTTATCGAAGTCTCTTATCAGATAATATGCGTCGGCATGATCTACATTGCCGTCAAAGTTGTTTATATGGTAGAAGCCCTCGTACCCTTCGGTATTTGCGGGTATCTCATCCGGAGGGAGCATATCGTTTAGCTCCATGCCTATCAATACGGCATTTTTCATTTTACCTTTGGCATCACCGGTATGTATGCTCTTGCCATTTATTTTTATGCGAGCCGCTGCGGCGTTGAAATTTTCATAATTCAGCTCTCCTATTTCTCCGCCGTCGACGGTATAGGCAAAAGCTGCTCCGAATTTTGCTGTATCGAATCGGTCAACACCTCGGCCTACCTCCTCATCGGGCGTAAAGCATACTTTAACAGTACCGTGTTTTACCTCGGGATGCTCCAATAAAAACTTAACTGCCGTCATTATCTCGGCTACTCCGGCTTTATCGTCAGCGCCCAAAAGGGTGGTGCCATCGGTCACTATAATATCCTGGCCGATATAATTTCTCAGGTGAGGGAATTCGCTTGGTGAAAGCACAATGCCCATATCGCGGTTTAGTATTATGTCCGAACCGTCGTAATTCTCTATTATGCGTGGTCTTAAATCATGGCCCGGCATATCCGGGCTGGTGTCCATATGCGATATAAACCCTATAGCCGGCACGTTTGAGGAAACGTTGGATGTGAGCGTAGCGGTGACATAGCCGTTTTGGTCAACGCAGGCATCTTTTAGGCCCATATGTGCCAGCTCGTCGGCCAGCACCTGCGCAAATACAAGCTGGCCGTCTGTGCTCGGGTATGCGGGAGAAATTTCATTTGAGCGCGTATCGTATTTCACATAGCGCAAGAAACGCTGTACCACATCTTCCATAAATAAACCTTCTTTCCGGAGATAAAGTAAAGTATCTGGACCTATTATACACCCTATGCGACGGGTTGAAAATATTCGCAGTTCTGCGGCAACTTTGATATAATATTGGCATGAACGAATGAGGAGGAATAAACTATGCCGGATATGCTTGTCAAATTATATGAACTTCCGCCGGTTCAGCCGGTATTAGAGCAGCAGAAAGCCCAGGGGATAGATATACGCCGGGCTTTGCCACCTGAGAAACGCGCTGTGGTCGAGTGGGTGGCCGATAAATTCGGCAACGGCTGGGCCAGCGAATGCGACGTGGCTTTTTCCAATCGCCCCGTATCGTGCTTTATAGCCGTGAAAGACGGCCAGTTAATAGGGTTTGCCTGCCATGACGCGACGTGCAAAGACTTTTTCGGTCCTACCGGCGTGGATCCTGCCTGCCGCGGTAAGGGTACCGGTAAGGCACTGCTTTTGGCATGCCTGGATGCCATGGCTGCTCAAGGCTACGCCTATGCTATTATAGGAGGAGCAGGGCCAATGGATTTTTATGCTAAGGTTGCGGGTGCTACTGTAATAGATGGTTCAATGCCAGGCATATACAAAGGCATGCTGAAGCTTTAAGCCTTGATGATACATCATCAAGGCTTAAACAGTACATTTATGATGTTTTTAATATCATCGTCTACCACTTTATAGCATACTTCCAAGCCGTCGCGCTGGCCTTCTATAATGCCGGCGCTTTTGAGCTTGGCCAGGTGCTGCGATACGGTAGACTGGGGCAGGCTCAGGCATTCCTGCATATAAGATACATTGCATTCGTGTTCCATGAGGCCTTTGACTATGCAAAGCCTGTATGGATGGGCGATAGCTTTCAGCTTTTGTGCCAGTATTTCGTAGCGTTTCAAATCGTCCATATCGATCACCTATATGAACAGCGATGCATCGGACTGCTCAGCTGCTCCGATAAATGATGCCACGCCCCCTATCTCCACGCCGTCTATAAGTTCTTCCTTCTTTATGCCCATTATATCCATGGACATATTGCAGGCTACTATCCTAACGCCGTTCTTTATAGCCTGCTGGATCAATTCCTCGAGCGAGAAGATGTTTTTTTCCTTCATAAGATGCCGTATAAGTTTAGGCCCTATGCCAAACATATTCATGCGCGATAACGGCAATTTCATGGAGCCTCTTGGCATCATAGCGCCGAACATCTTACTCAGGAAATCCTTGTGTACCGGCACTTTTTCAGGTTTGCGCAGTATATTGAGTCCCCAGAAGGTGAAGAACATCGTTACCTTGCGCCCCATGGACGCCGCGCCGTTGGCTATGATGAATGAGGCTATAGCCTTGTCTAAATCGCCGCTGAATACTATCATGGCTTTGTCATGGCTTTGAGGCTCAGCCTGCTGCTCCTCCGGGAGAACGGCGCTTTTTTGAATGCGGGCTACCAATGTGCGCCCTTGCCATGCTATATCCAGCAGCTTGTGGCCCGTGCGCTGGCACCATACCTTTATATCGCCTTCAAATCCGGGATCGCTGGCCTTTATTTGCAATACATCACCGGGTTTCATGCCCTGCATGGCATTATATACCTGCATTATGGGGCCGGGGCATTGCAAGCCGCAGGCATCGACCTCTATGGTATTGCCCGACGGTTTCTCATCTTGTGGGGGGATGGGTGCCTCAACGCGGCTAGAGCTGAAAGCGTCGTCATAGCGGAATATACCTTCATTGCTCTGGCGTCCGGTTGCAATCTCGTATGTCCTGTACCCGCCGCTCAGATTTTTGACATTGGCAAATCCATGCTGCTTCAATATCCTGCAGGCCAGGTACCCGCGCAGGCCCACCTGGCAAAATACCAATATTTCCTTATCTTTGGGTATTTCATCTAATCTGCCTCGCAGGTCATCGACCGGTATATTTATAGCGCTAGCTATTGTGCCCATATTGTATTCCAAGGGAGTGCGTACATCTATGAGCACTGTTTTATCGCTATCGCGCTTATCTACCTCATCCCAGTGGAATACATCGCAATCGCCCTTCAATATATTGGCCGCTACAAATCCAGCCATGTTTACAGGGTCCTTGGCAGATGAATATGGGGGTGCGTAGGCCAGTTCCAGTTTCTCTAAATCATATACTGTCATGCCCGCGCGTATAGCTGTGGCTATGACGTCAATACGTTTATCCACACCGTCATAACCCACTGCCTGTGCACCCAATATCCTGCCATCGTCAGGTGAGAATATAAGTTTTATGGATATAGGCAATGCATCCGGATAATAGCTGGCATGAGAGTTGGGATGAATTATCGATTTTTGATATTTTATACCGCTGCGCTCAAGTTGGCGTTCATTATTGCCGGTTGCTGCCACTGTCATATCGAACACCTTGGCTATGGATGTGCCTTGAGTGCCTTCATATATGCTCGATCTGCCCGCTATGTTGTCGGCTGCTATACGGCCTTGTTTGTTAGCCGGTCCGGCCAGTGGGATTACGGCGTCCTGGCCGCTTATAAAGTCTTTAACCTCTACGGCATCACCTACAGCGTATATATTGGGATCAGAGGTGCGCATATATTGATCTACTTTTATGCCGCCGCGCGCTCCTATAGCCAGGCCGGTATCTTTGGCCAGCTTTATATCAGGTTTTACACCTATGCCCATTACTACCATATCGGTATCTATGCTCTTGCCGCTGTTTAATACGACGGCCAGATGATCGTTCACGGGCTGTATGGCGTTCACACCGTCTTTGAGATAAAGCTCGACGTTTTTGCTATGCAGGTGATTGTGTACTATGGCTGCCATCTCATAATCTATCTGGCCCATAATATGATCTGCCAACTCCACTATGGTGACATTTATACCGCGGGCGTGCAGGTTTTCAGCCACCTCAATGCCTATAAAGCCTCCACCCACCACTACGGCCCGGCGAGGCTTATGCTGATCTATATAGTCCTTTATCCTATAGGTATCCGGTATATTTCTCAAGGTAAATACCCGGCTGTCGTCAACACCTGGTATATCAGGCTTTATGGGTTCAGCACCGGGGGAGAGTATGAGCTTGTCATAGGTTTCGCTGTATTCTTCATTATTCGTTAGATTTCTGACGATTACCTCTTTTTTATCTGGTACTATGCTGATTACCTCGCTTTTTGTCCTCACATCTATATTGAAACGCCTGGACATATCTTCAGGGGTTTGTACCAACAATTTATCTTTTTCCTTTATTACGCCGCCTATATAGTATGGCAAACCGCAATTGGCGAATGATATATATTCGCCTTTTTCAAAAAGTATTATTTCGGCGTTCTCGTCAAGACGCCTCAATCTGGCTGCAGCCGATGCACCACCGGCTACTCCTCCTACTATGATAACCTTCATTTATGATACCCTCCGTATCGTTATATTTGTATATTACAATAATACAATATAGCGATCAGATTGTCAAATATTTATCGATATTAAATGCCGCTTTATGTAAACTGCAGAATTTTTTATTGCATTGTCTGGTGCTTTGCAATATAATAATGGTTGGCATTATAAAGGGGAGTAATTCACCACAATAGTGGTTTTGCCGATCGTCATCACGATATAGCTCTATATCCGGTCGGCAATGAAAAGAATGAGACCTTTATCCGCAAGGATAGGGGTCTTTTTTGATCCCTATAATTCTAAAAATCTTTTTGGAGGATTATATGGAACAACTGTTACAAGGATTAATGGCTATGACGTGGGGCAACGTCGTAATGATACTCGTAGGTGGCCTTCTTATATACCTTGCTATAAGGCACGAGTATGAGCCTATGCTGCTTTTGCCTATAGGCTTTGGCGCTATACTGGCCAATATACCGTTGTCATCGGCGCTCGGACCGGAAGGATTTCTGTCGATTTTGTACGATGCCGGCATAAAGACGGAATTATTCCCAATACTTATATTCATAGCTGTGGGAGCCATGATAGACTTCGGCCCATTGCTGGAGCAGCCGGTTATGATGTTTTTTGGAGCAGCGGCGCAGTTCGGCGTATTTGCCACTATAGTCGTGGCGACGCTCCTGGGATTTCCCATAAAAGAAGCGGCTTCTATAGGGATAATAGGAGCAGCGGATGGTCCCACATCAATATATGTCGCAACGAAATTTGCGGAGAGGCTTGTTGGGCCAATAACAGTGGCAGCTTATTCTTATATGTCGCTGGTGCCCATTATACAGCCGCCGGTTATAAGAGCGCTGACCAGCAAGGAGGAACGCTGCATACATATGGAGCCCTCTGCCGTGCCGATATCCAAAACGGTAAAGATTATATTTCCTATAGCGCTCACGCTCATAGCGGGTATAATAGCACCGATGAGCGTCGGTCTGGTAGGTTCGCTTATGTTCGGAAACCTCATAAGGGAGTGCGGCGTATTGGACAGGTTGTCAAAAGCTGCTCAAAATGAACTGAGCAACCTGGTCACCCTGCTGCTTGGCATTACCATAGGCTCTACCATGACGGCGGATAAATTTCTGACGCCTGAGACGCTGATGATAATAGGTTTGGGGCTTGCGGCTTTCATATTCGATACGGCAGGCGGCGTTATCTTTGCCAAGATACTCAATCTGTTCTTAAAGAAAAAAATAAACCCGATGGTGGGTGCAGCTGGTATATCGGCTTTCCCGATGTCGGCCAGGGTTATACAGCGCATGGCGCAGAAAGAGGACCCGGGTAATTTCATACTGATGCAGGCTGTCGGTGCCAACGTGGCCGGTCAGATAGGCTCTATCATAGCCGGTGCCATGGTGCTGGCGCTGGTACCATAACGGAAGGGGTGTATGAATATGGTGACTGAAGCATTGCGCGTGGCCGCGCTAGGCATGGTAGGCGTGTTCGCCGTTATAACTATCGTTTACGGCGTGATAAAGGTTATGGTTAAGATATCGCAAAAGCAATAAGGTTCGATTTATATTGTAGTTTCAATCCACGCCCCCGCACGAGGGGCGACTTTAATATATCGCGCAGGTTTTGTATCACCTCGCGGTTTCAATCCACGCCCCCGCACGAGGGGCGACACAACGTCAAAACCAAAACTCCAACTCTGAAGCCGGTTTCAATCCACGCCCCCGCACGAGGGGCGACAAAGCCTAGCTATTTTTTTTCTATATAAGATAAGTTTCAATCCACGCCCCCGCACGAGGGGCGACTGGCAGAATCAGATATTCACCGCCAATCGCAATGTGTTTCAATCCACGCCCCCGCACGAGGGGCGACCTGCAACAACGGTGAACATATCAACAAATATCACAGTTTCAATCCACGCCCCCGCACGAGGGGCGACCTTCCTGCCTTGAAACACCATATTCTGTTGAATCAACGTTTCAATCCACGCCCCCGCACGAGGGGCGACTTGCATTTGCGTTCAAATATAGCCAGTAGTATATTCAGTTTCAATCCACGCCCCCGCACGAGGGGCGACGGCAATTAAAAGAGTAAAGAAGGTGGAAGCATGGCGTTTCAATCCACGCCCCCGCACGAGGGGCGACCATAGATGAAGTCGAGCAAACGCTGTTGCAAAATAGTTTCAATCCACGCCCCCGCGCGAGGGGCGACCTTAAAGCTTTTGCTTAATTCTGCCCGTTCCTTTTTGTTTCAATCCACGCCCCCGCACGAGGGGCGACATGTATCGTCTATCCACCATGCGCAACCTTTTTTGTTTCAATCCACGCCCCCGCACGAGGGGCGACTCGGGCGGTAATACACAGGTAATACACAAATATTTAGTTTCAATCCACGCCCCCGCACGAGGGGCGACGAAGACATCACGCGAAAAGTTTATCTGTTGTCAGAGTTTCAATCCACGCCCCCGCACGAGGGGCGACCTGATGCGCTTTCGCCAGCCGACATTGGGGCAGCGTTTCAATCCACGCCCCCGCACGAGGGGCGACCTATTACGGGCCATGCGGACAAGGCACTATATTAGTTTCAATCCACGCCCCCGCACGAGGGGCGACCCGATACTGGCGGCTATGCGTCAGGTGTGGATAGTTTCAATCCACGCCCCCGCACGAGGGGCGACCGTTGCAGCGTGTTAAGTAATATATTCATACGTCCGTTTCAATCCACGCCCCCGCACGAGGGGCGACTTGCCGGTTTCATAATAGGAAATAGCCGATTCCGAGTTTCAATCCACGCCCCCGCACGAGGGGCGACCCGCGAGCATGGGCTGGTGCAGGCTGGGCACATAGCCGTTTCAATCCACGCCCCCGCACGAGGGGCGACCCGCCCAGGACGGAGCGTATAGTGAATAGTATGCGGTTTCAATCCACGCCCCCGCACGAGGGGCGACCGTATTGAGTCCTCCACCTATATCCCGTATTATTTGTTTCAATCCACGCCCCCGCACGAGGGGCGACATGGCAAGCAGGCGTTAAACGAGGTAAGATGATTAGTTTCAATCCACGCCCCCGCACGAGGGGCGACATTAAAACATGAATGATATTGTTAAATGGTTTGAGGTTTCAATCCACGCCCCCGCACGAGGGGCGACGTGTCAATAAATACCTTATCGGCATATGCAAAACACTGTTTCAATCCACGCCCCCGCACGAGGGGCGACCTAATGTTTCACTCATTCCCCGTCATCCCTCTCAAGTTTCAATCCACGCCCCCGCACGAGGGGCGACTCCGGCCTCGGCTTGTTCCTCCCCTACCTTTACTAGTTTCAATCCACGCCCCCGCACGAGGGGCGACATTGAGTAAAAATATTTTCTAATATCACACTTCAGGTTTCAATCCACGCCCCCGCACGAGGGGCGACCCATATCAGTTTTTGCACTTTGTTCAAATGCATAAGGTTTCAATCCACGCCCCCGCACGAGGGGCGACATTGACATCCAGCTTTAATACGTTATTAGCTGCTGGTTTCAATCCACGCCCCCGCACGAGGGGCGACAGCTACCCGCGGAGCTTTAGCCTAACGGTTGGCCCAGTTTCAATCCACGCCCCCGCACGAGGGGCGACAATAGAACTTATCATCTATAATGACCCCGAACGACGTTTCAATCCACGCCCCCGCACGAGGGGCGACTCAGAAGCAGGTGTATGTGTTAATGCTGACAATAGTTTCAATCCACGCCCCCGCACGAGGGGCGACCTACTTTTGTCTGGATTTTGATTGTTCAGACTAGAGTTTCAATCCACGCCCCCGCACGAGGGGCGACTTCGTTAACCTCATCGAAACGATGTTTAGGTATATGTTTCAATCCACGCCCCCGCACGAGGGGCGACAAAATAATGGATATCTACGGAATGCGATCGCAGATGTTTCAATCCACGCCCCCGCACGAGGGGCGACTATTATCAAGTGTAGCAAGATATTCATATTGCTTGTTTCAATCCACGCCCCCGCACGAGGGGCGACCTGCCCTGTTATCATCAGATCTCTTTCAGGTGATGATGTTTCAATCCACGCCCCCGCACGAGGGGCGACTCGATCTCCGGTATAACCTTTGTCCTCTGAAATTGTTTCAATCCACGCCCCCGCACGAGGGGCGACACTATGCCTCTTAATCTGTCATGGGGTCCATCAAGTTTCAATCCACGCCCCCGCACGAGGGGCGACTATCTATTATCGCCTGTTGTAGGTCTATTTCCAAAAGTTTCAATCCACGCCCCCGCACGAGGGGCGACTTCTATCCGGCCTGTCAATTAGAACTTCTTCATTGTTTCAATCCACGCCCCCGCACGAGGGGCGACTCCACCCATACCAAATCCGTACCGGCTTGCTTAAGGTTTCAATCCACGCCCCCGCACGAGGGGCGACGGGTATGAGAAAGCGATAAAAGAAAGCGGTGGTGAAGTTTCAATCCACGCCCCCGCACGAGGGGCGACTTCCACTACGCCCACAATCAGCGGTACAATTGCGTTTCAATCCACGCCCCCGCACGAGGGGCGACTTATACGTGATACGATAGCTTCGCCTTTTTCGCCTGTTTCAATCCACGCCCCCGCACGAGGGGCGACGCCCGATGTGGAGAATACGCGCAAGTGGCTAAAGGTGTTTCAATCCACGCCCCCGCACGAGGGGCGACTCCTGACAGGCCATTTCATCGCATAACTTCTGAGTTTCAATCCACGCCCCCGCACGAGGGGCGACTACATTTGGCGGCTCGTTATGCGCATACCATATGCCGTTTCAATCCACGCCCCCGCACGAGGGGCGACGACTACCTCGCCGACTACCTCGTCGATGAATTCATCGTTTCAATCCACGCCCCCGCACGAGGGGCGACTACCGTACGAGGACTTGATAAAATGATGCCATGATGTTTCAATCCACGCCCCCGCACGAGGGGCGACCTGCATTGTCTCTATTTTTAAACGCCCCAACTTGGTTTCAATCCACGCCCCCGCACGAGGGGCGACTTGCCTTGATTGCATAGGTGAGTTTGATGAGTTAGGTTTCAATCCACGCCCCCGCACGAGGGGCGACTCTCCGCTTCAACGTCCTGCCTGTTGTATTGCTTAGTTTCAATCCACGCCCCCGCACGAGGGGCGACCCGGACCGGCCGGTGGGCCGGCAGGATAATACAGTGTTTCAATCCACGCCCCCGCACGAGGGGCGACATAGTCCGTCCGTCGCGTCATAGGCGCGAATTGCGTTTCAATCCACGCCCCCGCACGAGGGGCGACCTGTGTTCCCCCCAATATAAAGCCCATTAAAGTTCATGTTTCAATCCACGCCCCCGCACGAGGGGCGACTGGTGCTATTTCGATAATATCCCAGCCGCAATTGGTTTCAATCCACGCCCCCGCACGAGGGGCGACAGCGGGCCTCGAAAATCCTTATTTATCGATATTGTTAAGTAGTTTTGCGCGTACCGGGATAATCAGCCCTCTACAATATTCTAGTTCAAAGTCCGCGACGAATCAAGGATATTGAAAAACATCTACATTTCAACTATGCGCATATCTACCGGAATATTTATGTGCATTTATGGTACGCGCAATTATAAAATGATAGTTCCTTCTTGCTCATACTTCGGTTTTACTCCAAAATGCTCCACCCTATGACCCCAATTCTTGCCGAGATAATAGAATCTTAGAGAATCTTTCTCCGAATCAATTATATCCAATAAACGGTTCTTAAAAATTACCAATTGTTCCGGATCAAGCAGACATTCAAATACGGATTTCTGAACCCTTTGACCCACATTCTCGCATGCCTTGGCTACATGCCTGAGCCTTTTTTGCCCGCTGCTGTCCTCTAAATTAACGTCATATGTGATCAAAACCATCATAATAAATCACCTCATTTCCAATAGAAATGTGGATAGGCGTCTATATCTCCTCTTATATATCGTGCAAGAAGCAATGCCTGAATATGCGGTAACAGGCCTATAGATACCTTTTCCCCGAGATAGGGATGCAAAATTTCCTCTTTTTTTCGCTTCTGCCATGACGTTATAATCACCCTTTTTGCGTTGTCCGTAAGTGAAACACCGGTTACCGTCTGCTTAAAATCATTGCTCGTAAGTTGCTTTAGATTAACTAGCGATAAAGAAAGCCTGTCAACCAACGGTGAGCGGAACTCCTCCATGAGGTCCAGCGCCAGGCTTGGCCTCCCGGGACGCAGAGCGTGCAAGAATCCCGCAGCGGGATCAAGCCCTACACCTTCCAGTGCTGAGCGAACGTCATTTGTGAGCAAGGCATATAAAAATGACAGGATAGCGTTCATATTGTCCATAGGCGGCCGTCTGCTGCGTTCATGGAAATAAAATTCATCTTTGTTTACCCTGATTAGATGATCAAAAACGCCGAAATATTTGTTGGCGGCTATGCCTTCTAAGCCCCTTATTTTCTCAATATCCGTTTCATTGCGAACACTTCTGGCTGTTATTGCCAGTTCATCGGCTGCTTGACTTAAAGCTACGGTTGTTTCATCGTTTATATAATCCCTCGCCGCACGCATTAACACGTTTCTGCAATTAGCGATCTTTGATGCAATAAATCCTCTTGCCATAGCGCGCTGGACATCTTGATTATCGATGGCCATATACTGAGCGCGTCTCAATAGCACATTTCCTCTTACCGCACCTTCAAGCCTTCCGTAGAATTTTCCGTATTCGCTGAAAAACGAAAGGCCGATGCCTTTTTCACCGCAAAAAGCTAAAAGGGGGGTTGATACAGTAGTATTGCCAAAGCATATTATTGACTCTATAGTATGCACAGGTACACGCACCTTCTCTTCCCCTCCAACATGAACGCAGATAGTTTCGCCTTCCTTGGAGATATATGAATTTTCTGTTAAAACATAGAGTACATTAAGTAATTTCTTCATGCTAATCTTCTCCGCAAGCTTGTTTCCAAAGCTGATCTAAGTAACTGTTGGTTCTTTTAAGCTTTCCCGGTAAACATACGTCGCGCATGGAGCACTCTCTGCACTTAGGACTTTTAACCGCTAAAGGCGTATTTCTGCATTGAAGCATTTTGTGTAATTCTGCCGCGCCGCTGATTACCAATTCTCTTAGTTCGCTATTGAATGAGACCTTATTTCTTCTGCGATCGTCGCCGTAGTAAATAAAGCCGTGATCTATATGGCAACCTATCATCTCTTCAAGGCAAAGCGCCTGAGCGCAGACCTGTACCTCGTACTCCATCTCATTCCTTTTTTGTCCATGCTTAAATTCTACAGGGCATATTGTCCAAATACCGGGAAGCCATGGTACATTCCCGCAGCCGCTCGATGAGGCATAAAATTCAACACAATCGGCTATGCCGGCTATGCCCAACTCAAACGAACGTATATATAAACTATGCGTTATCACATAGTCCGACCTGGATTCGTGGCCGCCGGAATGTACATTTTCATGGATAATGGCTCCTTCGACTGTGTGTATATTATCCTGCCACTGTTCTTCCAAAAGCAGAAGTCCGGCACGTCTTGGACAATAATAATATTGCGACAGCAATGAGATAGATATAAACTCGTCCTCCGTATAACTCATTGTTTCAACTCCCGTCCTCCGCTTCTACAGTGACAGGCGGTTTATTTTACGATCATCCAACCGCCGTTTTCGTTTGTTTCATTCCATTCGATTTGTATGCCCTTGTCTGTAGGATATGCAAAACCAATATCCACCCCTTTGGGAAGCCGGCTTTTATCCACTGTCAGACTGTAATCGCCGTAAGTGCGGGCTATGCTTACGCCTTCCTTTCGCTTAATATTGACTAACTCAAACAGTTTATGTGCCGGTGCGCATCCCAGCTTTGATTGCCTTATTCTTTGGCTTTCATCAGAGTCGGTACCCACGTGGCGGAAAATGATAACGGGAGCTATGGTGGACATCTGGCCTTTGCTGGCGGAGCGATCGTGTTCGTACATGTTCAATATGGCCTCCCAAAGAAGCGAAAGATCATCTTCCGAGAATCCTGTGTCGTCGGCCAAATTAGCGCTTATGAAGCCCCTGCCTTCATAGAGCCCATATGGTATGAGCTGCTTTCTTCCCATGGTCCGCAATTTATCTTCCGGTTGTTCTTTTTCCCATTTCTCATAATCGTCATATGTTTCAGCGCCTTTGACATCTTGCGTAACAGCCATGCGTGTTATAGAGATATCCAAAGGCAGTATGGGATCTATAGAACGCAGGAAGGTCAGCTGTACCGGTCCCCTTACCTGTCCGGCATTTGCCCCCGTTGACAGTACTCCGCCGAAAGTCCTTACATCGTAATAGTTTTGGCAAAGCCATTGCTTAGCAGCGTCAATTTTGTCTTTGGTACCGGCCTTTGCACCATTTGTAACCATTTCATTGGCCTTGGCTATAAACTTGTTTACATTGGTCGATTGCTGAATAATGATGGAAAAAGGCGGCTGATTTCCTCTTGCTGTTTGTATATAATTTCTTATCCTACGCTTGACAGCCACATCCGAAATCAGGCCGCACATGTCTTCAGGATCGATGCGCGGTGAGTTTCCGGCATCGGGATCGCCGTTGGGATTTCCGTTTATACATTCAACAAAGTACATAAATTCGTAACGATTGTTTATAGGCATAATAATCCTCCTTATTTTTATAATATATTTTCCTGGCTCTTAGATCTATTTGCCATCATAGCGGCTTTCTGCTGATAATATCCCAAGGCGAAAAGCGCCTGTTCCTCGAGAGTAAGGGTCGCGGGTATATTGTCGCCTATTCTTGCCATGATATCCGCCATTTGGTTCTCATACCATACTACCAGACCCTTGCTTTCAAGCTTGGCCAAATGATATTGGGACAGCCTTATAAGCCTGCCCATGACCAACGCCGGCGTGGTGCTTGCCGCAGAGTAATAGCGCTGTATCACTCCGGCGCCTACGTCGCCTAAAGCGGATTGCTGCAGAGAAGCCAATACCGCCATAAGCCTGCCTGTATGATAGGCTGGCGACGGGTGTTCCTTATTTAACTCGGGCTTCATATAATCAACACCTCCTTTGCTGTCCTCGCGAATGAGCCAGGCTTTGAGCAATGCACAGGCTATTCGATCGAGGTTGATATCATTTTCTGTTTCAGCGTTTAAAACCTTTGATCTTATATATCTCAAAGCCCTTTCGGGTACGGATCTCGTCAATGCGGAACCTTCCAAAATACTTCTCCACAACTTGACTATAGAAGAAGATAATTCATTATCTATGCGTTTGAATGTATCGCCTGATCTTTCTTTTGGCCTATATCCCACTAATCGTATCAATGCGGCTGAAAGCTTGAAATCATTTGCCAAACCGTTTCCGTCCGAGCTGATGATCGAGAGATCATCGAACCATTTGCGCATATTAATTACCATGTCTGAAAAATCCCCGCACAGCCAATCTCTGACCATGACCCGGCCGCCTGAACCCGACAGTTGAAGTATATAGTATTTATTCCGCATAAATTCCGGCCTTTTGCCTTCAACTATTGACGAAAAAAGTCTTTCGACTTTAAGCTTTGCACTAGCCTCCTCCATCCCGCTGAGATCATCGCCAAAGAGCAGAATATCGTCTTCGGCCGGTATGGGTTCTTTATACCAATGAAGGAACTTTACCCCGGCAAACGGCCTCGGCGCTTTTTTGATGAGATCATTGAGAGCGCTGCTGTAGAGCGCCGCAGAATCTTGCGAGCAAGCCGCGTTCAGCGATTGACGGAGGCCGAACGAGGAAAAAGAATCCTTATCAAATGATATAAGGGATGTACCACTGGATTGGCCGCCAACATCCTGTAGTCCAGTTATTTTAAAGTGGTTATATATAGGTTCTGCAACTTTGCCACTTAGGAAACAAACCATCTTCGGAGCCTCTCCCTTGTTATTTAAAGAGGCTCTGAATTCTCGCCACCATTCATGCCAGCTATCGAGCTCTACGGGATATATACCTCCTATGCGGAATGTTGCTGAATCGCCGGGCTTGGCCTTTAAACCGCTGAGCCTTGCAACAGCCTTTGCCACCTCATTTTCATCTTTGAGAAAGTTTATGCATGGCGATAAAAGCGGTTCATATGCTGATGCCTGTTCCAACAGTTCAATAAAAAAGTTATGTTTTTGTCCGACTTTTTCTATATACTTCTTTTTGACGATTTCAGAATCTTCCGTGCTGGCGTTTTTAGCCTTATTTTGGGCTGATTTATCCACGTCCATTTGCAAAATCGATTCCAGAGAATCTAAGAGGAAATGACTACGGGTTACGCCGCCTGCGATAAGCTCATTTTGCTCTAGATTAGGGCACATGGGGAAGCTTCGTTTTTCTTTTATCACATCGATGAATTCCCCTTTGTCAGACAATGCGATGGTCCAGAGGGCTTCTTTTACCTTAAATCCGCCTTCTGCATTCAAGTGGTTTTTTATAGCATACTGGGCCAATTCATAAAGCATTTATATCACCTCCTTGGTTTTATTACCTGACTGCTTGCCCAATCCGGCACCTCCAATACACCGTCTTTAAGCTCAGCCTTGAATAGGCTTATAAATGGCTCCGCGTAGTCTTTTTGCATATCGTCTAAGTCAAAGACGTCATAAAGCATCCAGCCTATTTCCAGATTTTCTTTTATTGGCTGATGCTGCATGGAGGAAGGCTCGAAATACGCCGCGAACTCGCGGCATCCGAAATAAGGCTGATAATAGCACTTACCGGATTCTATGCGCCTTTGGGCTTGTTCCATAATGCCTTTCAATTTAACCTCAAAACCCTTTCTTGGCTGGATACGGGCATATATCCTGTAACGCACATCTTTTAGAGCCATGGTTTGCCTTTGTGTACGCCCTTGCTGATCGCTCCCTACTAAATCTTTTGTAGCGTCGGCTATTATAACAGGCGCTTCTGTACCTCCCTTCATAGCCTTGTTAACGGCCGCTTGGCTTATCTTGTCCTTCACCTCATTGCGCCTGAGCGCGATGAAACGTATCGGCTTCAGAACCTCAATCCGTTCTATTCTCCAACAGAATTCCTCGGGCTTGACATATATGGCATCCAGCAGGCCGCGGGCTGCGGAAGGCGTCATGACGGGGTAGGAGAATCTTTCGACCTTGGCCTCCGGGCGCGTGAAACAAGCCAAATCCCCCCATGCTTCAATTATAAAATCTTTCATATCGTTCACCTCCTTACGCTGTATAAAATTGTTCACAATCCGAAATTGATGTATCAAAACCTATATCGGATGAATAGGCTTTTTCGTTTAGTAATATATACCATCCGGTGGATTCTCCTTTTTTATCCTTGATCTCCTCCAGATAATCATACACCGAATCATTTTTTTTATCGTTTATAAATATACCGACCGATAATTGGCGGGCGGCATTCAGCCATTTTCTGTTTATCTCACCTTTACGGGCGATACGGCATAATTCTCTATACGTATCGATTTTAGGTTGATATGGTACCAATATATTAACTGTGCGTTGAGGTATCCAATGATATAACTTTGAAACCTCCTGATAATCCTGAGCTTCAATGGCCGCTTTAAGCTTTTGATTTTTGTCGTCAAGCCTGGCGTCTTTAAAAAATCTGCTATAGTAATCGTTTATGACGTCTGTATTATAGATATCTATGTCGCCCTTTTGAAGCATTTCTTTCAATACGATCGTCGCTAATTGATAATCCTTTGTGGGATATATTTCTTCGTCGTTCAAAGGTATAAATACATTAATCTTGCCACGGTTGTTTTTGCCGTTTCTGTTGCAGCGCCCGGATGCCTGTATTATTGCTTCCAGCGGCGCTATGGCTCTGAAAACCGCAGGGAAATCCAGATCGACGCCGGTTTCTACGCATTGTGTGGATATAAGGCGGCATGTTTGTCTATCTTCAAGCCTGGCTTTAACCGTTTCCAATACATCGAGCCTATGTGCCGGACACATCGTAGTGGATAAATGAAATGTTCCATCGGTTTTATCCAAACATTTATAAAGCTTTTGAGCATGTTTTTTTATATTTACGATAGATAGTACCTGTTTTTGCCGAGTCAGTTCATCAGCTAATTCTTCCCAAGAGATCCTATCTCTTTGCCATATCACTTCTACCCGCTGGGAGCGATTGAAGAGATCCAATTCCCTTGGCACGATTTCTTTTGGTGTCCAACCCGAAACGGTATAATACTTGACATCCTGATCCAAAATGCCAAAGGCGGGCTGTGTTGCCGTGGAGAATAAAACAGAACTGCCATATCCCCCGCAGAGCTCCGAAAGAGCAGCCAATGTGGGTATGACAAGATCGGGGGGCATGGTTTGCGCCTCATCGAACAAAATCACGGATTTTGCCATATTGTGCAGCCTGCGGCACACCGACGGGCGATTTGAAAATAAAGTCTCGAAAAACTTTACCGTGGTAGTTATTACTATAGGAGCATCCCAGTTTTCGGATAAATACCTCAAATAATTATCATCCGGCCACTCCATAAGGCTATGGTCCTCAAGCACATAACCCCTATCGGGTAACGGCTCTAACACATCCTTATATATCTTACCGGTTTGCTCTATGATATTAAGGAATGGCAATACGAATATTATCCTCTTTAATCCGTTTACTTGCGCATGCTTTAAGGCAAAAGCGAGCATGGCTAAGGTTTTCCCCGAGCCCGTGGGTGCGGTAAGTGTAAATAAGCCCTTTGGATATTGACCGACTTTTAAGCAGGTATCAAAGAGATCGTTTCTCATCGATGCGATGTTTGCGCTGGCTTTCGAGCTCGCCTTGATGAAGGCCATGTATTCGCCTAGCCTTTCTAAGTCCCGTTGCGGATTAAGCTCAGCACCTTTTTTTCTAGAAACCGGAGCCTGGCTTGCAGAGTTAAAATGAGCTTCGGTAGCTATAAAATCCGCATCGACGAGAGCGGAGAAAAGCATGCGGACATAGAGCATGGATGATATATAACGCTTATTTATATATTCATTTGTATAATTGCTCGTTATCTGTTCCGGCAAGCTTCCACCGTCTTCATAAAATCTATCAAGCAATAATTCGGTGTTCCTGCATGAGTATCGTTTGCCTGAAGGTGAGATTTCTTCGTCCATCTTCACGCTTGCCTCAAGGTCTCTGTGGAAGCCGCGCTGTAAACCGTCGTGATGCCCTTGAATTGCCAGTGCTGCGGCCATACCGCTTTTGCCGTATTTTTTTAGCGCTGCCAGCGCGCCGGGAGTAGCATGATCGACGTGTATCTCTTCATGGCTCAATACCTTCTGAAACAGATCGCTGTATTTGCCGATATCATGAAGCAAACCGGTTGTTCTCGCCTCCGTTTCGGCCCCCCAGACCGAGGCATATTCTTCAGCTAGCTTTGTAACCGCTGATAAATGCTCTATTACCGACTCTTTATAACCGGCGTCATTTTCGGAATGAGCGTAATACATCGGCCCCCTCCTTTCTAAAGATAAATTTACCATATAAATAATATCATATCGGCGCTTTATAGCGGTAGCATTTTAAAAATAATGTGGTAGAATATATTTATAAAATAAAAAGGATGTTCTTTGTATGGCCAAAATAGCTGTAATAGCCGATGATTTAACCGGTGCCAATGCTAGCGCTATATTGCTCAAAGGCAAGGGGTTTACCGCAGCCACTGTCATGGATATGGATGTCTTAGAGGAATATGCGCCTCTATATGACGTGTTGTCTACTACTACCGACAGCCGCAGTATGCCAGCCGAGAGTGCATATAAGAGTGTAAAGCGCGTGATGGAGCGACTTAAAACCGTTGGGAGGATTGAACTTTTTTGCAAGCGCATAGATACCACATTGCGCGGCAATATAGGCGCTGAAATAGATGCTGCTTTGGACGCGTTAGATCATCGATATATTGCCGTAGTGGTGCCGGCATATCCTTTATCCGGCAGGATATGCGCCGGCGGCTATGTGCTTGTGGATGATATACCCCTCCAGCAGACTGATGTGGCCAATGATCCAAAAACGCCGGTAAGTTCATCCAAAGTCGCCGATATAATATCCAAACAAAGCAGGCGTAAGATCGTAAATATAGGACTGGATCAAGTGCTGGCTGGACAGGAGCACTTGTATGACGCGATAAGTAGCATTGGTGCTGGCGGCATAGCCGTGATAGATGCTACGATGCAAAGTCATATAGACGTGATAGCAAATGCATGTTGCCAAAGCGGATTGCCCATAATACCTGTGGATCCTGGGCCATTTTCGACAGCTATGGCGGCTAATCTGTACAAAGAAGAGGGGAGAGCTACGCATATATTGTTAATTGCGGGCAGTGTATCTGAGCTTACCAGAAGGCAGGTCGATACTGTCAGCCACAAGCTTGGCGTCCCTTGGATAGCTGTAGACGTGTCGCTGTTATTGAGCCCCAACAGGGATGCGGAGATACAGCGTGTGTTTGCGGAGGCAGGGCGAGCTTTTCGGCATCATCCTATAGTCGGCATAGCTACCGCAATACAAGATGCGCAAATTGTGCGGGTCGAGGATATGCAAGCTGCATCCGCTGTTATAAATAAAGCACTGGCAGATATAACATTGAGTCTATTAAATGATGATAGGCTTGGCATAAAAGCTTTGTATGCGAGCGGAGGCGATGTGACAGCCGCGATATGTGTCGCCATCGGCGCGGATGGTATAGAATTAAAAGGCGAGGCATTGCCTCTGGCGACATGCGGCAGATTGATAGGCGGTGAATTTGCTGGCTTACCACTGATTACAAAAGGGGGACTTGTAGGCGGCGATGATGCCATTATAAAATGCATAGAATATTTAAGAAAGGTGGCAGATGATGGATAAGCCTATAATAGCGGTAACCGCAGGCGATCCGGCGGGTATAGGCCCGGAGATAGCCATAAAAGCCTTAAATCAGGAGGATATATATGAAATATGCAGACCTGTGCTCATATGCGGCTATGACGTAGTGGATAACATCATGCGCATATGCGGCATAGATGCTGATATACATGATATATCCTCTCCTGAACGAGGGGTGTATAAACACGGCATTATAGACCTTATAAACACAGGCGATGTGAAAGTTTCGGATATTGAAATGGGTAGGATATCCGCATCATCGGGCACGGCTGGCAGCCAGTATATAGAAAAAGCTGTAGAACTAGCTATAAGTAAGAAGGTAGATGCGATCGCTACCGGTCCCATAAATAAAGAAGCATGGAAATTAGCCGGCGTGCCATATATAGGGCATACCGAGATGCTGGGCGGTATGACCGGTGTGGCCGATCCTTTGACAATGTTTCAGGTAAAAGAACTGCGAGTGTTCTTCCTGACGCGCCATGTGTCACTTAAAAAGGCCTGCAGCATGATAACTTATGATCGCGTATACGGCTATATAAAACGTTGCGACAAAGCATTGCGGCAGTTAGGCATAAAGCAACCCTGCCAGGCGGTAGCCGGCTTGAATCCGCATGCCGGCGAGCATGGGCTTTTTGGCGATGAGGAAAGCGCCATTATAGAGCCCGCAATAAAAGACGCGAAGGCAGAAGGCTTTGAAGTATACGGTCCGTTGCCGGCCGACTCGGTATTTATGTTCGCGCTGCGCGGCTCCTATGATGCTGTATTATCCATGTATCACGATCAGGGGCATATAGCCGCTAAGATGGTGGACTTTGAGCGTACGGTGGCCCTTACGTTGGGCTTGCCATTTTTGCGTACATCGGTGGATCATGGCACCGCTTTTGATATAGCCGGCAAAGGTATTGCGAGCGCTGTAAGCATGGCGGAGGCTATACGCGTAGCGGCGCGTTATGCACGTATGTATAGCGCTTGAGTCTCTATTGTGGTATAATAGACTTAAAGATTAAATAAAAAGGGTGAGTGTACATATGGATAATTTTGAATTTTTAAGCCCTACCAAAATCATTTTCGGCAAGGGTACGGAAAACCAAGTAGGTCAAGAGATAAAGAAATGCGGGGCAAAGAAAGTATTATTTCATTACGGCGGCGGCAGCATAAAGCGCTCGGGCTTGTATGATAAAATAGTAGCTTCACTGAAAGAAGCCGGCATTGATTTTATAGAATTAGGCGGCGTACAGCCCAATCCCAGAGTAAGCCTGGTACGCGAGGGTATAAAACTCTGCCGGGATAATGGTATAGACTTTATATTGGCTGTGGGCGGCGGCAGCGTTATAGATTCGTCCAAAGCTATAGGCGTGGGCGTGCCATATAGCGGCGATGTATGGGATTTTTACGCCGGTAAAGCCGAACCGAAAGAAACGCTGCCGGTAGGCGTTGTGCTGACCATACCGGCGGCAGGCAGTGAGGCTAGCAAGAGCTCTGTTTTAACAAATGAGGACGGATGGTATAAAAGGGGCCTTAACGTAGAGATTATAAGGCCTAAATTTGCTATAATGAATCCAGAGCTTACCTTTACTCTCCCTCCTTATCAGACCGTATGCGGAGCGTCCGATATAATGGCGCATATAATGGAGCGGTATTTTACTCATACGCCACATGTAGATTTGACCGACAGACTGTGCGAAGGCACGCTCAAGACCGTTATAAAGAACCTGCCCATAGTGCTCGAGCAGCCAGATAATTATGATGCGCGTGCCGAAATAATGTGGGCCAGTACAATAGCGCACAATGACCTTCTGAGCACCGGTCGCGTTGGCGATTGGGCATCGCATGGTATAGAACACGAGCTTAGCGGCATATACGATGTGCCTCATGGTGCCGGTTTGGCCGTAGTATTTCCGGCCTGGATGAAGTACGTATATAAAGAAGGCGTGGATAAATTCGTGCAATTTGCGGTGCGTGTGTGGAACGTAGATATGGATTTCGAAGATCCCGAGCGTACGGCGCTGGCAGGCATAGACAGGCTTAAAGCATTCTATAAGAGCGTTGGTCTGCCAACGTCATTAAAAGAGCTGAATATACCGGATGACAGACTGGAAGAGATGGCCGATAAATGTACGGCTGGCGATACTCAGACTACCGGTAATTTTAAAAAGCTTGGCAAACAGGATGTATTGAATATATTAAAGATGATGTTATAGTCATAGACCCCGCGGCTAAAGCCGGATGCTTGTAAAAGCCCTGCTATGACCCGTCTAAGTGCCACGAGCACTACAATCTATTATGATAATCCCGGTGTGCAGCCCATGGTGTTTTAGCCATGGGCTGTTGTGCCTGTCGTACCAAATGAGCTAGATTGCAAAATGCCCGTCTATGGCGTATAATCATTTTATGAAAACAACAGTAATAGACATTGATCCTGAAAATATAAATGAAGATGCTATAAGGAAAGCTGCTATATTAATAAGAAAAGGCGAAGTAGTAGCGTTTCCGACTGAGACGGTGTATGGCTTGGGCGCCAATGCCCTGGATGCTTCTGCAGTACATCGTATATTCGAAGCAAAAGGCCGGCCGTCGGATAATCCGCTCATAGTCCATATATGCGATATATCGATGCTGGAAGAAGTGGCGGAACATGTGCCATCCAAAGCGCATTTGCTTATGGAGCGATTCTGGCCAGGGCCACTTACTATCATTATGAAAAAACATAAGAAAATACCTTATGAAGTTACTGCCGGCTTGGATACGGTAGGTGTGCGCATGCCCGATCATCCCATAGCCTTAGCGCTTATAAGGAGTGCGGGAGTGCCTCTAGCAGCACCCAGCGCCAATATATCCGGCCGTCCTAGCCCCACAAAGCCCGAACACGTTATAGCCGATATGCAAGGACGCATAGCAGCTATAATAGCCGGGGGTACATGCAAGGTAGGAGTGGAATCCACTGTTTTGGATTTAAGTGGGGATAATCCTGTGTTATACAGACCGGGTGGTATAACATTAGAAATGATAGAGGGAGTCATAGGTAAGGTGGATACTGCACCGGGCATATTAAAGCCTGTGTTTGCTGAAGGGGCAGTACCATCGCCTGGCATGAAATACAAACATTATTCTCCTAAAGCCAGGGTTATAATAGTAGACGGGCCCATTGACAGGGTTATTGCGAGGATAAAGAAGGAAGCCGATGCATATAGGCAAAGGGGTTACAACGTGGGCATAATGGCCACTGAGCAAACCAAGGCCATGTATAGCGAATATATGGTCATAGCGGTCGGTGATAGAGAAAAGCCGGAAACCATAGCTGCAGCGTTATTCGATACATTGCGCTTGTTTGACAAGGCCAAGGCAGATGTAGTGCTGGCTGAAGCAGTGGATACGAATGGCGTTGGATTGGCCATAATGAACCGCATGGTAAGGGCGGCAGGTTTTGATATAATACATGCATAAGGAGTGTGTATGATAAATTCTATATTATTTGTATGCAGCGGCAATACGTGCCGCAGCCCTATGGCGCAGGCTATAGCTGAGACCATGTTTAGAAAGGCTGGCAGCGGTTTAGAATCTATAAAGGTCATGTCGGCAGGCATCGCCGCTGTGGATGGACAACCGGCTTCAGCCAACGCGATAGAGGCCATGCGCGAGATGGGTATGGATATAAGCCGTCATAGAAGTCGTATGTTGAACGGTGAATTGGTGGGACAAGCCGATCTCATACTCACCATGACATTACAACATAAACGTTATGTATTGATGATGTTTCCAGAATCATACAACAAGGTCTTTACACTTAAAGAATATACGGATTGCGGTAGTAGTGATATATCAGACCCCTTTGGCGGCTCTTTGGAAGATTATAGAGAGTGTGCAGATGAGATACAGCAAGCGTTATCTAGGTTGGTGCAGAAATTAAAACAGGGTCAATAGTACTATGAGGCGAACTATTTGCGATGTACTCATTTTTTTCCTTGCTTACCCTCTGATTTTGCCAAACGGTTATTTTACAATTTCCCATGTAAATAGGGATTAAAAAATATTTTGACACAAATACGGTCTTGTGCTATTATAAGTATGCAATGGGGATATAGCTCAGTTGGGAGTACAACTTGTAGTATTTAACACCCCCACAGTTTGCATATATTTCTCTATGTCAAGGTTTAAAATTACATCAATTTTATCCCTGTATACCACTACTTTATCTATGATAACAGCTAACATAGCCTTTTTATGTTCCACATCAACCATGTTAAATTTATCCTCCCATGTATATGCTATTTGGGCAAAATCTTCCAGGCTATTTAGTTTATTTTGCTGATATTCTAGTTCGGGATATAATTTATCTAATTGAGTTTGTACATTTTTTATGTCATCTTCTTTATCTTTTATGGCTTGTGATAACGTATCGGTATCAAATTTACTTTCACCAATAAGTGCTAAACCAATTTCTCTCCTTAACTTTGTAAGAATTTCGTAGTTTTTTTTATTTTGCTTATTCAGAGCGTCTATTTGATGGTCTATTTTTTTTATATTTTCTTCAAATAAGTTATCATTTTGTGAAGGTTCAATGTTTTTAAGTTTGTTTATATAATTAAATACCTCTTGTAATACTGCTCCCTCTATCCTATTACGGGAATATGTAGTAGGGCCTTCACAAACAGATGCACCTTTGTTAAGTTTAGTAGTACACCGATATGACAGTTTGCATCTCCTATGCACTTCACCATTCTTTGTTGTATAATTTATCTGTTTTACCTTGCTTGTCAACGCACCCCCACAATATCCGCAATATATAAAACCTGTCAATAATAAAGGCGACTTTGTCGGCGTATTAACTTGATATTTCTTTTGCTTATTATAATCTCGTGACTTGCGAATTAATTGTGCTTTATCAAAAGTTTCTTTTGAGATAATTGCCAATTCTGGATTTTGTGTATTAGATATAAGCCAATCGCTTTCATCAACACATTTAGTTACACCATCTTTACGCGTAGTTTTAGCATAACACATATACCCTGCATATATTGGATTCCTGACCATATAATCTATGGTGGAGCGTGCCCACGATTTATCATTATACCCATGCTCTATTAAATAATTAGTTACCCTGGCTATTCCATAACCCAAATCAGTATAAAGGTGAAATATCAACTTGACAATCTCCGCTTCATCTTCATTAATTACCAATTTTAATAATTCCTTGCCATCTTTATTATACTTGCCGGATGGTACAGTTTTATAACCAAATGGTGCTTGCCCGCCTCTATATTGACCGTCTTGCACCATTTGCCTGTGTTTGGTGTCAACACGTACCGATGTCTTTTTGGACTCTCCTTCCGCCTGCCAAAAACGTATAAAATTAATCAAGCTGTCTACGTGCTGCTCAAATTTTTGCTGCCCTTCTACGACAGACCACACTTCTATACCCAACTTGTCAAAATATTCTAATACAAACGGAGTTTCTTCTTGCCTGCGTCCGAGACGGTCGAACATATACACGAGCAATATATCAAACAATCCATTTTCAGCATCATGTTTAGCCTGTATAAGCTGTTCCCTATTATCGGTTTTTGTTTTGTAGCCCGATATTCCGGGTTCAGTATATTCCTTAACTAATTGCCAACCATCATGTTTGTCTATAAATTCCATGCAAGCTTTACGTTGCATGGGGATGTCTTGTATGTGCGTATCGTCTAATTGTTTTTTAGTAGACACGCGATATAAACAAGCAACTCGTTTTGCGGGTGTCATGTTCAACTTCCTCCATAATATACATTTATGCGCCTATTATAAAACTTCTTATATTATAGTGTCAACATGTTTTAATCAAAAATTATGCAACACTTACCATATTTATATGCTTATATATAGACAACAACGGAAGGAGTTTTTAATATGCAGATTTCAAAGGCTGATAAAATTGTTGTTACTCCACACGCCTATAAACGTTTTGCCGAAAGGGTAGACGACACCCTGTAAAAAAAACAAATGTTTGGCATTATGGCAGAAGTAGTAAGGAAAGGGCGTGTTATATACAAGAATAGAATTAGCAGCAAAGGCATTGAAGTTATTGGGCAAAAAAATAAAGGGAAAGCAAATAAGTTTCAGTACAACCGCTTTCCCTTACCCAATAATCAACAATGATTATTATTTATCACTTTGGCGTAAATATTCAACAATATGCTAAGTTAGGCAGGGGAAACTTGTTTCCATCTATATATGGCTGCAAGAATTGCCCATATGAGGGTAAGCTGTATCGTCATGGATTCTATGAAAGAGGGGTTATTACATCTTCCGCTTATTACAGAATACCTGTCTTGCTCCTAAAATGTCCTGTGTGTGGTAAAACTTACAGTGTTATGCCGGATTGGCTTATCCCATACTTCCAATATTGTTATGCTATTTTTGTATACATTGATATCGGCATTATTAAAACAGTGGTCTTTTAGCCGTATCGTCTCGGCATTTAACAAAGCGCCGTGTTATATGAGCATTCAATCTGTATCTTCTTACGTTAAACGCTTTAAGCTCTCTTACAGAGAAATCCACTCCTTCTTTATGCAACTGCAATATTATTATGCCGATAATATGGATATCAATGCCTTTCTTTCCTGCTGTGCCTACTGCAAGCTCATCAGCGGTATACAGAGTTTTGAAAAGACCTACAAGCGGTTTAATGTAAGTTTTTACAACTATATGCCATGCTATTTCTTCGCACCGGTGCGGCATTAGAGGGTTTGTAATTGTATGTGGGACCACTATGTCTTTTTGCGTTCTTTTTGCTACTTTTAACAGTTAAATAGGGCTAAAATCATTATATTCTATCTATAAGTTATAAACGCTATAATAAAAGTGAGCCAAAAACGGGTCAAACGCTAACGAATTTTTGATCCACTAAAGACTAAAAATCCTGTATTATAGACATGAAAAAC
>JASGMM010000015.1 GCA_030156435.1 Clostridiales bacterium
CAAGCGTAGGTCGGGCATGGACGCCCGACCAGCCGGCACTGAGCATGGACGCGAATTGCCGGCGTTAGCTTGCTCAAGCGAAACGAATTGTAAGTACGCAATCATTACGCGGTATAAGGCTTGACATATATGCTGAGCGGGCTTTTGAAGCGTAGGACCACAGCAATCTTTGATTGCGTAGTGGTCCAGCTTCACAGCCGTAGTGAGGTATATATGTCAAGCCTGTAGCGGGCGTAGGCTTTATATCATTGCATGCGCTAAACTTACTATATTACGAATCGAAGATTTATTTTAAGTTAGCTGGATTTTTTGGTTTTTTTATGATATGCTATATATTGTCATGAATTAGAAGAATAGATAGTCGAAAATAGAGCGGAGGTGCTTTATTTATGAAAATAGCCCTGTTTACAGACAGCTTTCTGCCCCAAATAAACGGTGTGAGCGCCGTTTTGGGCCAAATGATAAATTATTTCAACCAAAATAATATAGACTATATGGTCTTTGCTCCGGAATACAAGGGCTATTGCGAGGATGAGGGCAATGTACAAAGGCTGTCCAGTTTTCGCTTCGTATTTTATCCAGAATCGCGTTTCGCCTTGCCCAATTACTCAACAATAAAAAAGCAACTGGATATATATAAACCGGATGTGATACATATAATGACGCCATTTTCAATGGGCATATGCGGCCTTATATATGCGATAGAACATCCCGTACCAGTAGTAGCTACATATAACACCAACTACGCTGAACAGATAAAATCCTATAAGATACCTATAGCCGATTCAGTGATGTGGCAATATCTGAAATGGTTCTACAGCAGATGCAAAACGGTATGCTGTCCCTCATCGGCTTCCAAGGCTCAGTTAGACAAACATGGCATAAATAATGCGCTGGTATTCCCAAATGGCGTTGATATACAGCAGTTCAGTCCCGTCTACCGCGATGATAATTGGCGGCGCGAAATGGGAATTGATAGCAAAATAGCGCTTTTATACGTAGGTAGGATGTCCAAGGATAAAAACCTGTCGGTATTGATGGATACGATGAATATATTGAATTCACGCGGCTATGAGCAAAATATAAGGCTGATAATGGTGGGGGACGGCCCTATAAAGGATAAACTGGCACGTCACGCACCTGAAAACGTATGTTTTACAGGATATATGGCAACACCCCAGCTTTCCATAGCATACGCCTCCAGCGATATATTCATATTCCCATCGTATATAGAAACCTTCGGCAATGTAGCGCTCGAGGCCATGTCGGCAGGATTGCCTGTTATAGGCGCTAAAGGCAGCGGTTGCATGGACATCATACAAAATGGTTTTACAGGCATGCTGTGCAACCATTGGAGCCCCGTGGCCTTCGCTGATGCTGTAGAAACAATGATAAAGAACGAGCAATTAATACAAAACATGGCTCAAAATGCTCGTGCTGCAGCTATCCAATATGATTGGGACAATATAATGTCGCGGTATATGTACCTATATTCTATAGCCGACAGCTTGCAGAAAGAGCTATTGTGGAAAAAGCAAACACAAAAGCTCTATCGCCTTGCCCGGCGCAGTTACATAAAAGGCAGGCGCTTTATGGAAAGATTTCACTTTATGATATAGGCTGACGTTATGATTATAAGAAAGCTTTACATTTCAAACTTCGGCAAATTCAAAGACAATATTATAGAATTAAAGCCCGGGCTTAATGTCATATACGGTGCCAACGAGGCTGGCAAGTCGACTATACGCAGTTTTATAGAAGGCATGCTGTATGGATTTAAAAAAGCCGATGCCCGCAGACGCTCATTTACCGACAGTAGACAGCGCTATAGGCCATGGCTTGGTTCTTCATACACAGGCGCTATAGAATATGAAACCGACAGTAGGGTTTACCGTATAGAACGGGACTTTGCCAATGATAGAGTAAACATATACGATGCTACCACTGGAGAGGATATCGGCGCTACCTGCGCTATACTCCCCGGCACGCGTGAACCCGATGCGATAATACGGCATTGGGGGTTAAATGCCACAGCCTTTACCAATACCGTAAGCATAGATCAACGCAACGCCTTTTCATCCAAAACAATGGCCAAAGAGGTATCCGACGCATGGATCAATATGATGCAATCCGGCCAACAGGACGTGTCTGTCAACAAAGCATTATCATGCTTAAATAACATATTGGATGAGATCGGGTCGGATAACGCGCCGACACGCCCATGGGCCAAAGCCGCACAAAAGCTGCGGCAGCTTGAAGCTGAGAGAACCATGACACAAAAGTGCATGGATGATATGCGGGAAAGCATAGCCAAAGCGCATGACCTCAGAAAAGAAATAGCAGCCATGCGCGATGGCCGGATGAGCGATGATGCCGCCATACTATCCAACAGGCAGAATAGAACAAAACTAGAATATGAACTTAACCGAATGAATACACTCGCCGAATATATAAAGCAAAACAACGGCGACCCATTAGAGCAACTGATGTCGCTGGACAGGCAATTGGAGAGCATAAGGATCGAATTGGCTCAATACGACCGCAGTCAATCCGCCGTTTCGGACAACGGCCTGCACAATATAAAAAAGCGCCGAACGCTTTATATAATACTCATGGCGGCGATAGCAGCGGCCTCGATAGCCCTGCCGCCTTTGATAATAGCCGTAATACCTCTAATATGGCTGTTTTTGCGCGACAATAACAAGCTACGTCGGTTAAAAAGCACCCTCGAGCAGCACAGCATGGCAATCGAGCAACAGCGCCAACAGTTGCTGGATCGTTGCGGAATACTGGAAGAACAAAAGCATGAAATCCTTTCGAAAATAGGAGCATCGGATACATCCCATGTTATATCGATGATGCGTCAACTCGATAACCTGACACACGATATAGAGCGCCTTGATGCCGAATATGAACGGTTGGTGCAACAGGCTATACACGATAAAGAAGTGGAGTTAACGGCATTGGAGGCTTCTATAGACGCTTCATTAACCGGTATAAGACCCTTAGCAGCCATAGATGAGGATATACAAAGTGTCAAGAATGACATCGATGCAATGTCATTAAAAAAGCAGGCTGCTCAAAAGGCCATAGACGTTATAACAGAATTATCGGCCGATATACAGCGCGATTTTGCGCCGTATCTGGACCGATCCGCTGCCTCTTTAGCCAGCTATATAACCGATGGCCGCTATTCATCACTAAGAGTATCTTCCGAGCTAGATATAAAGGTAATTGATCCCGATACAGACAAACTGGTATCGCTGGAACAATTGAGCACCGGCACTATAGATCAGCTTTATATAGCAGTAAGGTTGGCCATAGCCGATATGTTGTCGAATAACAAGCCGCTACCTATCATAATAGACGATGCATTCTCGGAATACGATGACATAAGGTTAAAAAGGATTCTAGCTCATATAAGCCAACTGGCACAAAAAAGGCAGGTCTTATTTTTAACCTGCCATCAAAGGGATATACAAACACTACATGAACTCAAAGCGCCTTTCAATTACATAGATCTCTAACGCCTTATGCTGTTGGCCAGTCCTATCATCTCATCAGCGGTCTGCAATACTCTGGCATTTAGCTGATATGCGCGCTGTGCGCGTATCATGCGCGCCATTTCATCGGCTATATCCACATTAGATGCTTCAAGGAATCCCTGTCTTACCTTGGAATCCCCGTCGGTCAAATAATTCGGGCCGACGTTATCTGTTACAGCATAAAGATTATCGCCGCGCGCTTCCAGCGCCTGCGGGTTTGTAAACTCCACCAATGCGATATCGGCTATGTGCGCTCCCTCGACCATCACCGCTCCGGAAGGATCTATGGATATATCGCCCTCTATCGCACCTGCCGGAATCTCTATGCGAGCACCTTCCGTATCCAGCAACCAATAGCCATTTGCTGTGGTTATATAGCTGTGGATCTGTCCATCCTCACCCTCAGCCTCTGTAAGCTTAAAATTGCCGTCCCTCGTATAAAACACATTTCCCTGGCCATCTGTCACAGCAAAAAACGCTGTACCGTCTATGCCCAGATCCAGATTGCGCTCGGTCTGCTGCATAGGTCCCTGCGCAAAATATTTGGGCGAAGATACCACCCTAGCACCTGTACCCATATGCGGCAACACGCCCTCATTATCGGCTTGACGGATGGCTGGATTCAGCTTATATACATAGGGCATATCCTCGATATGCGCCGTATTTCGCTTGAATGCTGTTGTATCGACATTAGCGATATTGTTGGCTATAGTATCCACATTATACTGCTGACTTATAAGGCCGGCTCCTGCCGTCCATAATGCCTGTATCATACCCTTCCCACCTCGTTTACTGTTTTGTCCAGCGTCTGATCCAGCATAGACACGATACGCTGAGCTGATTCATAATGGCGATATACCTCCATCATATCGGTTATCTCTTTGTTTATATCGACATTGGACACTTCTATATGCCCCTGTTTTATACCGGTGCCTACAGGGTAAGATTGATATTGTTCAGGGTCATAGACGATATAGAGATTATCGCCGGCCTTTTCCAAAGCATCATCTCTATTATCAAAATCCTCTACGGCTATTGTACCCGCATACTGCTGCTGGTCGGTATATATATTACCCGCCGGATCCACGCTGAAACGCTCATTACCTACAAGTATATCCACAAATTCGTTCTGATCATCATACCCCTGAACCCGATATCCATTTTGATTAACCAAATAACCGCCTGCATCTACAGCAAAAGCACCATCCCGGGTATACCGATAATCATTCTGGCCTACCCTGAGTACAAAAAAGCCGTCCCCTGTTAATGCCAAATCAGTATTATTATCGGTCTGCTGCAAAGGCCCTTGTAACCAGTCGGTCTTTACCTGATCCACATGTACACCATGATTTATAGAGCCAATGATATCAAAAGGCCTTACTACGGCGCCGGCTTTATTCCCTATTCTGGCCACAAGCACATCAGGGAAGCTTTGTGACACCATTTTATCCTTTTTATATCCCGTCGTCTCTGCATTAGCTATGTTATTGGCTATGGCATTCAGACGCGCAGTTTCTACCTGCATAGCGGTAGTTGCATTATATAAACCGCGAAGCATCTCGTTTCCCTCCAAATCTTACACTTGATTCTTTATTCGGCATCCTGCGCACAAAACTTTATACGAACAATATTCGTGTATAAACATTGCATAAAATGGGAGAATATATAGTGAATGTAGCTTTATATTACGATATTAGGAGGTATCCGGATATAAAATGAAACGAATAGGCACATGGTTTAAAAATACATTCGCAAAAGATAAAATAGTCCATTTTCTGGATAAACAGGGCTTTTACATCGTTTTATTCGCCTGTATAGCCATTATAGCCGCTACAGCTATAATAACATCCGATAACAACTTTTTGCCCAATCCCGAACAACTATCGCTGAGCGAGCCTGCAAAAGAAACACAGCCTTCAGCTCCGACCGATTCGGTAGTAGACGACGCAAAAGTCGAACTCAAAGTAGAGGATGTCAATGATAAGGAAACAGGCCAACAAACAAAAGAGGAATCGCCGGCAACACCGGCCAAAACAGCAAATATAGTAAAAACCGCCAAAGCAGCGTCTGCTGCAACATCCAATGCAACCGCCAGTACAAAGCTGATACCGCCAGTACCTGGTCAGATAAGCGTAGAATATGCCAAAGATCACCTGGTGTACTCAAATACCCTCGAGCAATGGGGTACACACGATGGCATAGATATAGCCGCTGCCACCGGTACTGAGGTTAAGGCTGCTGCCGCTGGCAAAGTGGAAAGTATAACCAAGGACGATAAGCTCGGCATCGTAATAACAATAGATCATGGCAACGGCATAAAGACCAGATATGGTAATCTCTCTACGGGCGATATGGTTAAAGTCGGGCAAAGGGTAGAAACAGGCCAGACTATCAGCGGCGTGGGCAATACCGCGGCGTTTGAAATAGCCGATGCTCCTCACCTCCATTTCGAGGTTATCGTAAACGATAAACCGGTAGATCCTAAGAAATATATAAAATAGAGGAAATGCTCTCGGTATTTCCTCTATTTTATTCTATCCTTTCTTTTTACAGCATATTAATTATAAAGAATATAATGGTTTTGTCTTAGAGGGGGTTAAAAGCTTTGAAGGAGTATATCGAAGAAAGGGTAGTCGCAACGGCTCAGTATATAATAAAATACAGGGCCACTGTCAGAGAAGCCGCAAAGGTATTTAAGGTAAGCAAAAGCACAGTACATAAGGATATGTCGGAAAGACTACCGAAGATAAACCCCATATTATACAATCAGGTAAAAAAAATCGTAGATAAAAACAAAGCAGAAAGGCACATACGCGGAGGACGCGCAACAAAACTCAAGTACATAGCCAAAAAAATATGAAAATATTTTAAGAAAATGATATATTATATGATATAATGTAATAAAGAAATCGGGTAATACACAGAAGAAGGAGAGTAGCCATGTTCGGAATTCATGATATGGCCATTGATTTAGGAACTTCATCGGTACTAGTATACGTCAAAGGTAAAGGCATAGTTCTTAAGGAGCCATCAGTAGTAGCCATAAATAAGAATACCAACCAGGTGCTAGCCGTAGGCAGTGAAGCCAAGCTTATGCTGGGCCGTACACCGGGCAATATAGTAGCTACACGGCCGCTGAGAGAAGGCGTTATATCGGACTATGACACCACGCAAAAAATGTTAAAATATTTTATACGCAAGGTATCCAAATATGTACGGTTGAGCAAGCCTCGAATAATAATATGTATACCCACCGGCATAACGCAGGTGGAACAAAAAGCCGTATTGGACGCTTCGTATGATGCCGGGGCCAATAAGACCTACCTTATGGAAGAACCCATAGCCGCAGCTATAGGAGCAGGCATCGACATATCGTTACCAAATGGCAGCATGGTAGTGGATATAGGCGGTGGTACCACCGATATAGCGGTTATATCGCTCGGCGGGGCAGTGGTAAGCGATTCCATAAAGGTGGCCGGTGACAAATTCGACGACGCTATTATACGTTACATGAGGCGCAAATACAATATATTGATCGGCGAGAAAACAGCCGAAGATCTGAAAATAACCGTAGGTGCTATATATCCTCCCAAAGAACAAAAATCGATGGAGGTATGCGGCCGCAACCTTATATCGGGCTTGCCCAAAGTGGTAAACGTTACAACAGATGAAATGGTAGAAGCACTTAAAGAACCGGCTGACATCATAGTAGAGGCTATACATTCGGTGTTTGAACGGACACCACCTGAGCTGTCAGCCGATATAAGCGAAAGAGGTATCATAATGACAGGAGGCGGCGCCTTACTAACCGGCATGGATAAGCTAATACAGGAGCAGACAGGCATACCGGTCTATGTAGCATCTGATCCAGTATCATGCGTCGTCCTCGGAGCCGGAAAGGCTTTGGAAAATATAAGCGTATATTCCGAAAGCGCATTAATGGATAACAGCAATTCCCCTGTGTACATAGGATAGTGAGGAAGAATGATACACTGGAAATCGATACCTAGTGTATCATTCTTTTTAATAAATATGCTATTTTATAGTATAAGTCTATGTAGAAGCTACAGCACCAATCATCATATAGATATACGCTTTATGTCTGCTCCCAAGCTTATTAATTTCTTATCTATATTTTCATAACCTCTGTCTATATATTTTACATTGTTTATTTCGGTAACGCCCTCAGCCATAAGCCCCGCAACGACCAGAGCCGCACCAGCTCTAAGGTCGGTGGCAGTAACAGGCGCACCTGTCAATTTATCGACGCCATCTATTATAGCCACTCTATCCTCTATTTTGATTTTAGCGCCCATGCGTTTGATCTCCTCTATATGTTTGTAGCGGCTCTCCCATATATTTTCCGTTATAATACTTGTGCCATCGGCTACAGATAATAGCGCTGACATGGGCTGTTGCAAATCGGTCGGAAATCCAGGATAGGGCAACGTCTTAACAGTAGTGTGCTTTGGCCTGCCATTGCTTTTGACATGCACGGAGTCATCGCCCTCCGATACTTCTATACCCATCTCGCTCAGCTTTGCCGACACCGATTCCAAATGAACCGGTATCACATTCTTTATAATGACATCGCCATACGTCGCAGCAGCGGCTATCATAAAAGTTCCGGCTTCTATTTGGTCAGGCACGATATTATGGCGACAGCCTCTAAGCGCCTTAACGCCTTTAATCTTTACCACATCGGTACCTGCGCCTTTTATATTTGCTCCCATAGCATTCAAAAAATTAGCCGTATCCACTACATGAGGCTCCTTAGCCGCATTGACTATCTCGGTTATCCCCTCGGCCATAGACGCAGCCAGCATTATATTTATGGTAGCACCCACGCTTACCACGTCAAGATATATCTCCGCACCTTTAAGTCCGTCTGTATACGCCTTTATAAAACCGTGTTCTATGGAAACCTTAGCACCCAGTGCTTCCAAGCCCTTTATATGCTGGTCTATAGGGCGCACTCCTATATCGCAGCCGCCTGGAAACGCCACCTCTGCTCGTCCAAACTTAGCTAACAAAACACCGAGCAGATAATACGACGCCCGCATACGACGAGCTAATTCCATCGGGGTAACGAATGTGTCAATGCCCGCTGGATCTATATACATACTGCCGTCGCCAGTAAGCTCGGCTTTCGCTCCCATAGCCGTCAATATATCCTTTAATACTAAAACATCATCTATATAAGGCAAGTTTTCAATCGTCGATGGGCTATCAGCCAAAATAGCAGCCGGTATTACAGCCACCGCTGAATTTTTACATCCGCTGACACAAACCTCGCCTTTTAACGGCTTACCACCGTATATAAGCAACTTGTCCATATCTCAAAGTTTACCTCCGAAATTCGCATAATAAACAACCAGTGCAATTATATCATTTATATAACAATTTTGCACCTATTTCTTCCCCGTGGCCCATGG
The DNA here is from genome assembly GCA_030156435.1 of Clostridiales bacterium. GTDB lineage: Bacteria > Bacillota > Clostridia > Mahellales > Mahellaceae > Mahella. The sequence goes on from JASGMM010000015.1 coordinate 8,981, forward strand.
AATCTAATATACTCACTATATATTTATCGCCGTATCTATCGACCATATCCTTAACTATCAGGAATGATTGTCTATACGCCTGATATTCATCAAGTTTATCAAAATTTTTTGTAAGCTGTTCAATGCTGTATGGCTCTTTTACATCTATACCAGCCGTCCAATCGTAACCCATTATACGGTACTCCATATACGTGGCTATACCCTCGGTCAACCATACAGGTACATTGCCGCGCGTCATCTCATCTACAACCATATGGGTAATCTCATGTACTAAAGGACTGGAAGCTCTAAAATACCCTTCTATATCCATTTTTGGAGCATCAGGCCATTCATACGGCGATAATATCGTTATCTTGCCCATATAATAAGCTCCCTCCACCGTACGGTTTCTGGATATATGCAGCGCATCGCGCATGTCATCAGCATTATCGTATATCACTATTTCTACCGGTTTAGAAGGACGGTACGAGAAAAAATCGTATACCCGCCGGCTATCGCTTTTCAGCGAATCCAAAACCATATACGCGACATCGCGCTTATCTTTTGGGTATTCTATTATAAAATCGTTCCAGCCTATAGAGCTGTAACCCTCATTCTCATCATAAACCATTGCGCCGCCCACCGCCTTAATAAGCGGATAAAAAGTCACTTTAACTTTACCTGGGAAAAAGCAAAACGTGACCGCGAGCACTGCACACAGTATCACTGCGATTAATACCAAAATATTCTTTTTGCACCTCACATACATACCCCCTTGGTAAATATGTATGCCCGATATATTTATTATATCATAGAAATTTACATAAAGATATAGGAAAATACATGTAACAAAATGTCACATAATATCATATTAAATAGTATATTTGACCTATTTCTAATCTATGAAATTTATGGTACACTAATATTGTCGAAATAATGAAAATATTGGAGTGCGATTTATGAGCTTGCTTAGTGGGCTGCGCAAAGTATTTCATAAAAAACGGCCGTTTGAGCCTATAGATAGGTACAGGTTAACTTCTGAGGAAAGAGAGAAGGTAACAGCATTTTTCAGCGTAATAGGCGCTGTGCTTACGATAATAGTTATAATATTGATCGCTTAATGAAATCGAGGACCCCTTTCAAACTTTAAGCCCGGCTAAGTTCTCCCCAGCCGGGCCTTTTTTGTAATCTTCTAATGTACTAAGGTCATCATTTGCTGGCGCACATCTCGCATATGGCATGCGCATACACCAAAGCATTTTTCATCAGGTCATCGACCATTATATGTTCATCGGCCTGATGCGCCATATCCGGGCCGCCCGGAAACACCGCGCCGAATGCCACACCCTTAGCCATAGCCCGCGCATACGTGGCGCCGCCCATAGACAGGGTGTACCCTCTCTGGCCCGTAACATCGCTGTAGGCCTTAAGCAGCTTTTGCACCAAAGGTGAATCTTCGGGTACATAATGTGGCTCTTTATGATTTAATATTTTAACCCTTATACCCACTGGTTCAGCTTTAGCCTTTATAGCCGATAATATATCGTTGAGCTCGACTGTTATGGGATAACGTATATCTATGTCAGCTCGGCCGCTGTTTTGCGAACCGTTTATCAGACCAAGATTCAGAGTCAAAGGCCCGGATAATTCATCTGACATCTTTATGCCCAAGCCCTTCCCACTATAATCCATCCCTATAGCATCGCCGATGAAAGCGATAAAAGGATTGACGATGCCCGCTTGTTTCAAAAACAACAACATGGCAGCTATGGCGTTTTTGCCCTCTTCCGGATGACTGCCGTGTGCCATTCTCCCATGGGATTCTATAATGCACCTGCCGCCCTGCTGGTCAATGCTTAATGACATGGAGAACTCATCCTTATACGGGAATTTGCTCAAGCTCTCTCTTATAAACCCCTGTTTATCGGCCGATGCTTTGATTATGCATCGGCAACTGCCCGGCACCATATTGACCCGGCTTCCACCGGTTATACTTTCCAGCATTATTTCATCCGATGCCAGGCTGGCAAATTCAGCGCTCAGTGCCAACGACAGCAGGCCCTTCTCTCGGTTCACCACAGGATACATGGCATCGGGAGCAAAGCCTTCTTCAGGCATGTGTTCATGGCGGGCGTAATATTCCACACACTTCCAATCATTTTCTTCATTGCAGCCCAACACCAAACGCACCGGCCGTACGAGTTTTACGCCTGCCTCTTTAATGGCACGCATTGCGAAAAGCGCAGCCACAGCCGGCCCTTTATCGTCAGATGCACCCCGGCCATATATAGCGCCATCCTCCAAGGTAGCTTCAAATGGTGGCTTAGTCCAACCGTCGCCTTCGGGCACTACATCCAGATGCACCAGTATACCGAATGGATGATCGCCATCACCGTACTGCAGGTGCCCTGCGTATCCGTCTGCATCTTTTGCTTCAAAGCCTAAACGCCGCCCTGCATTCAGCATATACTGCAAAGCCTCATATACGCCGTTCCCAAACGGCCTGCCGGGCTTCGGCTCATCGTACACGCTTTTTATGCGCACAAGTTCGCTTAGTGAGATTATCATTTCATCTTTATATGATTGTACTAGTTCATCAATATTCAAAGTCGCTCACCAACTCCTCTACATCATGATAAAGCCTTTCTTCATCAATGGTTTTAACTTCTTTATGTTCCATTACCACCCGGCCATCTATTATGACGGTATCCACATCAGTATCCTTGGCCGAATACACTATGTGCGACACATGGTCGTACAACGGGTGAGCATGCGGTCCATCGACATCGAGCAATATGACATCGGCCTTCATGCCGGGCTTTAATACGCCCGCCTTATCTATACCTAGTGCTGCAGCGCCATCTACAGTAGCTGACCTTAAAATCTGCCACGCCGGTATGGCAACAGGGTTTTTCAGCCTACCCTTTTCTATCAGCGCCGCAGCATGCATTTCCTTAAATATGCTAAGGTTATTGTTGCTGGCGGCGCTGTCGGTGCCCAGTCCAACCCTTATCCCCTGATTTATATACTGGTCAACCGGGCAAAAGCCGCTACCCAGTTTCATATTGCTCACCGGGTTATAGGCAACGTTCATATTATCAGCTTTCAACAAGGCTATATCATCGCCCACCGGATAAACGCAATGTGCCGCTATCATAGGAAACATCGTAAGGCCCGCCCTATGGGCGAGCTCTATAGGCGAGCAACCGTAAGCTGCTATACAGTCGTCCACTTCCTGCTGCGTCTCCGATAAGTGCATATGCACTCCGGTATGAAGTTCGGCAGCCAGGTCAGCCACTTTTTCAAGATATTCGGGATTACATGTGTATACCGCATGCGGCCCCACCATTATACTTATGCGGCCGTCGCCGGCATCATTCCAATCCATGTAAAGTCTGCGATTCTCCTCAAGGCGGGTATCGCCTTTATCATCATCCTGTAGCCCACGGGCCAATACGGCACGCACTCCGCTATCCAGCACCGCCTGAGCCGTTTTATCCATAAAGAAGTACATATCGGCGAATGCTGTAACCCCAGCCTTTATCATCTCCAGTATACCCAGCATTGAAGCATGGTACACCATCTCAGGCGTAAGCTTGTCCTCGAGCGGCCATATCTTATCGTTTAGCCACCGCATAAGCGGCATATCATCGGCATAGCCGCGAAACAGCGTCATGCCCACATGGGTATGGCAATTGATCAACCCCGGCATAGCTATGCGGCCGTGTCCATCTATAACCTGACAGTCATCGGGCATCTCATTCGACTCACCTATACGCTCTATCGCATTGCCTTTTATCTCTATAAAAGCATCCTTTATTACAGGATGCTGCTCATCCATAGTAACCGCCAATACGTTCTTTATAAGCATATTCATTCGCTGCTCTCCAAATAAGCGCGTTGTTCATCGCTCAGGCTATCTATAGTTATACCCAGTGACGCCAATTTCTTTTTGGCAACCAGTTGATCTATCTCATCAGGCACATCGTATACGCGCTTATCCATCTGCCCTTTATGCTCTACCAAATATTTAGCCGACAGCGCTTGAAGCGCAAAGCTCATGTCCATTATCTCGGCTGGGTGACCGTCACCGGAGGCCAGATTGACCAGGCGACCCTGCGCCAAGAGATTGATCCAACGGCCGTCAGCCGTTCTGTAGCCCGTTATGTTATGCCGAAGCTCTTTCTCCTCCGCCGCTACTGCTTTGAGATCGGGTATATTTATCTCGACATCGAAATGCCCTGCATTGGCCAGTAACACGCCGCTCTTCATGCGTTGGAAGTGCTCACCGCGTATGACGTCCTTGCAGCCGGTTACCGTAATAAATATATCACCTATCGATGCAGCCTCATCCATCGTCATCACGCGGAAGCCGTCCATAACGGCCTCTATGGCCTTTATAGGATCTACCTCGCATACTATCACATTTGCGCCCAAGCCTTTGGCCTTATTGGCCACGCCCTTACCGCACCAACCATAACCAGCCACTACTACGTTCTTACCAGCCACTATAAGGTTGGTGGTGCGCATTATGCCGTCCCATACCGACTGACCTGTACCATACCTGTTATCGAAGAGGTATTTGCAGTAGGCATTGTTTACCGCTATCATCGGGAATGCCAGCGTACCTTCTTTTTCTCTAGCCTTAAGGCGCAATACACCGGTAGTGGTTTCCTCGCACCCCCCTATCACACGGTTTTGCAAGCCGCTGCGTTCTGAGTGTAGCAGATGCACCAGATCACCGCCATCGTCTATGATTATGTCGGGCTCTATATCCAGTATATGATTCAAATCCTCCATATACTGCTGCAGGGTTGCGCCGTGATGAGCCGCTACAAACAAGCCGTCCTCGGCAAGCGCTGCTGCCACATCGTCCTGCGTAGACAACGGATTGCTGCCACTTATGCCCATATTGGCGCCTCCAGCGGCTAATACCTTGCATAGGTATGCCGTCTTTGCCTCCAGGTGTATTGACAATGCTATATTTATGCCTTCGAATGGTTTTGTATCGGTAAATTCCTGTTCTATATCGCGCAACAGCGGCATATACATCTTCACCCAGTTGATTTTATCGTGACCGCTGGGTGCCAGCGATATATCGTTTATATAATTTTCCATGTTTTAATCCTCCAGTTTCAATGGTATAAATTGCAGGTATTCAGATGCTGTAAGGTACATATCTATGCCCTCATGCCCTCCATTTATGGCTATACGCTTACCAGAATCGTGGAGATGTCCATAAACGCAACGCTTCACACCATACTCATTCATGATATCTATAAATCCGGAATGAGGGTTTATTATGGTGGCCGGCGGATAATGCATGGCCACCAGTATTTCGCTGCCTTTCAACTTAGCTCCCTGCTCAAGCGAAAGCCGGAGACGCATGAGCTCGCGCCTATATACCTTTTCATCTTCCGCGGTAAATCCGGGATCCCCAGGCAGCGCCCAACCCCGGCTACCGCATATGACAATATCCTTGTATATATAAGCATTATTGTGTAAAAAAACCATATTGCGGAATCCATGCGTTTCAATATATTTCTTTAATTTAGACATGGAATTCCACCAATAATCGTGATTTCCTTTCACAAAGACCTTTTGCCCCGGCAATCGATTTAAAAATTCGAAGTCTTTATCCAATTCTTCTATATTGATAGCCCATGATATATCGCCTGCTATTATAATGCAGTCGTTGTCCGTTATAGTCGCCATCCAGTTATCCGCTATGCGGTCCATATAATTTTCCCATTGCTTGCCGAATATATCCATAGGCTTATTGACGCTCAGCGCCAAATGTATATCTGCCATCGCATATAATGCCACTAAATATTACGCTCCTGTTCTTCGGTATCGCACAACAGCACAGCCCTAACCGGGCTGCCGTTGCCTTTAACTATTTTCAACGGAAGACATATCAAATAATACACTCCGCTTTCCACTGCTCTTAAATCCAGGCCTTCTATTATGCCCACTTCGTGGCTGAGCAATATGTGATGTACCGGCGCCCCTTCATGATGAAAGCCCTCTACCGATAGGTAATCTATCCCCACCGCTTTGATACCCTTACGTATCAGCCACCATGCCGCATCTTCGGATAAATATACAAAATCCGGTTCAAAAGCCGGCATATCCCATAGTCGGCCATTCATCGTTTTAAAAAGGACTATATCGTTTGAGCCTATGCACAAACCGTCCAATACATCGGCGTTTATGACCTTATACATGCCTATGTCAAAAACCTTGGCCCGTCCCATAAAGCGGTTCAAATCCGCTTCGGCAGTATCCTTCCCCCCCGCTATAAAGTGCAGCGGTGCATCGACATGAGTGCCGGTATGCATGCTCATATATATAGCAGATACATTGTTATTATCACCGCGAGCCAAAGATGAAAGCTCATCGATGGCCACGTCAGGGTCCCCCGGCCATACTACCATACCTTCGGCTACAGGCCGCGTTATGTCTATTATTTGATATGCCATAAATTTCACCCCCATAAAGGCAAACCTCCCTTTTTGGCAAAGGGAGGCTCATAGATATAACTATATAACAGTTTACAGAAGTATTTCCTTACCCGCTTGAGCCGAAGCATAAATGCCGTTCAACATTTTCTGCACTGCCAGGCCGTCCTCGGCCGGAGATATCGGCTCCTCTCCCGATTTTACACAATCGAGGAAATGCCTTATTTCATTATCAAAATTATTTTCTTTACTAAATGTCGGGTATTTATCGACTAAATAATCGTCTTCCTCCCCGTATATAGTCAACGGGTCTAGATTAGCGCCAGCTTTGGTACCGAATATCTGACTATATATGCCGGTATCCTTGCCGTTTATTGCCCAGCTTACCTCAAACGACAGGCTGGCACCATTATCGAATTTTATAAAGCCGGCTGCCGCATCCTCTGTATTATAGACCGGGTTATCATGATCCAGTGCCACCCAGCGGTCTACTCCCTTAGTCTTATAATCGCCGAACTTAGCATATGTCGAGGCGACTACGCTAACCGGTTTGGGTTTGCCCATAAAATACCATGTAAGGTCTATCACATGAACGCCTATATCTATAAGTGGACCACCACCGGACTTCTCCGCGTCAGTAAACCAACCCAGCGGTGTACCTCTGCGGCGCAGCCATCCGGCCCTTGCAAAATAGATGTCGCCTAAGCGGCCATTATCTATGTACTCTTTCAGCAACTTGCTGTCAGCGCGATAACGGTTGGTAAAACCCATCATAAATATGACGTTGTTCTCCCTTGCGGCTTTAATCATCGCCTCGGCCTGCTCTACATTCATGGCCATGGGCTTCTCGCATAGTATATCCTTACCGGCATTAGCTGCTGCTATGGCTGCCGCGGCATGGGCGTTATTCCATGTACATACCGAAACAGCGTCGATTTCTTTCAGCTTCAGCATATCATTAAAATCGACATAATAATGCTTAAAGCCAAATCTCTCCGCAGCCTCTTTGGCACGGGCTTCATTTATATCGCATATCGCCACCAATTCAACATCTTCCTGTTTAAGATAAGACGGTATGTGACAGTTCTGCGCTATATTGCCTGCGCCTATTATGCCTATACCCACCTTTTTGTCCTGGCTCATACTAACTGTAATCCCCCTTGCATTTTTTAAACTCATCTCTTATATAATACCACTATCCATATTGATTTTTCAATAGTTTTTGCCTATATCAGTTTATTTTTTTAACCGACTCCCTTTTTATCAATTGAGTTTTCAAGCGCAGTATAGTAGGAAACGGGCCGCTATTATCCCGCATCATTCTCTTATATATCAATTCCGCTGCAGCTTGACCCATTTTATCCATGGGCTGAACTACAACTGTAAGGGGTGGTTTTATAACTTTTGTCAATTCCATATCATCGAAACCTATAAACGAGAGTTCTTCTGGTATATTTATGTGACGCTCATTAGCAGCCATTATTGCTCCTATCGACATATAGTAGTTGGCTGCAAATATCGCTGTAGGTGGTGAAGGTAGATCCAGCAATTCATTCATCAATTTATATCCACTTTCTATATGCAAATCACCATATCTAATGATTTCGGCATCAATATTCAACTGATAATCGGTATAAGCCCTTTCATACCCTATTAAACGTTCCTTACCGACAAATATATGCTGGGGACCACTTATAAGTCCTATGCGCCGGTGCCCATTCACTATCAGGTGTTCAACAGCATCATAGGCACCGTTTATATTATCCACCAATATAGCATCCGCCTGTATATCTTCGATAAACCTGTCCACTAACACTATTGGGGTGCCATCGTCTTGAATCCGTTTAAGATATGGTTGTTGATCTCCTACCGGTATTATGATTATGCCATCTACAAACTTATCTTTAAGGAAGGCTATCTTCTCCCTCTCGCCTTCAATGCTTTCATCGCTGTCACACACCATAATGCTATAGCCATATGGATGCAGAGCTTTCTCTATGCCTTTTGCTATAGTAGTAAAAAATACGTTGGATAGATCGGGTACAATTACGCCTACTGTCATCGTTTTGTTTGTTTTTAATGCACGTGCCAGCGTATTTGTCGAATAGTTCAATCGTTTGACGGCTTCTTCCACTCGCCTGCGGTTTTCTTCCTTTACATTTTCTCCGTTAAGCACCCTCGATACAGTAGCCGTCGATACGCCGGCTAACTTTGCTACGTCCTTTATTGTAGGCATTTTCTATCTCCTCAAGCTTATTAACAGTAAAGCATTACAGCAGCTATTATACTACCGCGGTACAGCATTTGCAAGGGTGAGGATTTCAATTGGTCTCAGATTGACCATTATCCGGCTGTGGTTGCTCGGCAGGCGGTTCTTCAACCTCATTGTTATCGGGCTGCGGTTGCTCAGCAGGTGGTTCTTCAACCTCATTGTCATCCGACTGTGGTTGCTCGACAGGTGGTTCTTCAGCAGGGCCTTCATCGGACGGTTGCTGCATACCAGGCGATTTTCCTTGACCAGATGATGGTTTCGATGGCTTTGACGGCTTATCAGAGTCATCGGAGGCATCACTATTTTCATTAGAATCATTATTTTCTTTAATAGTGCTTTTGTACTGGTTCTTTATAACGTATACGTCATAGCGCATATTGGGTTCAACATCTATGCCGAAAACTTGTTTTAACATGGCCACTCTTTTGTTCTCATCTATGCCCCAGTAGCTTATTCCGTTCATATCCAAATAATCGCCCGGCATCAAATGGGTATTGACGTTATTTAAATCCAAATCGGATGCAAACAGGGCCAATGCCGCTATTTGAGTAACATTCAAATTAGTATACATTTTGTCTTTAAAACTGTTATATATATCAGGTAAGTTAGCCAACTGTTTGAGTGATTTCATTTGATCGAACAATGCCATCAGTATCTTTTGCTGGCGCTTAACGCGATCTATATCGCCGCCCGGCGTGGAATGGCGATCCCTTACATAGTATAAAAAAGCCTTTCCATTCAACTTTTGATATCCGGCTTTTAACAGCAAACGACCATTACCGTCCCTCACATCTTTTTCTACATCATAATAGACTCCACCTATAGCATCTACCAGGGATATAACCACATCCATGTCCATAGCGACGTAATAATTTACAGGTACATTGCCCAACACAGAGCTTATAGTATTGAGCGTAGTATTGAACCCATCACCATCGAAGCCCCCGCCATGCAGAAAGGCCGAGTTTATTTTATCCATATACGTTTTACCTGCTATCTTCACATAGCTATCCCTTGGAATAGATATTATGTCGATCTTCTTGGTATCAAAATCTATAGCAAATACCATTATAGTATCCGTGCGAAACGAATCACCATATTCTTCCATTCGCCCGGCGTTTTTGTCCAATCCAAGCAATGCGATATTGATCTTTCCAGTTGGCATTTGCACTGTACCGCCGTCCTGCTCATTTCGGGCTTTTACTATACTGGACGGTTGATTAAATGGCTCTTCAAACACATTCTGGGGATTATTTTTTATCTCATAATAAAATCCTGCTGCCATGCCCCCTATAAGCAAAATCACCATAGCTATCGCTGATATTATAATCTTCTTTTTCAAATTGCTAAACCTTCCCCCATTTATTCTTGTAACGAACTAATTATTGGCCGCTCTTCTATAAGTAGGAACAAGTTTGCTGAGGAAATCCACTATTTCATCACCATTGCCCAACAGTATAAACCTTAGTTTTTCCAGCTCTTCCTTCAGCAGCCTTATATCATAATCAACCGGCTGAGCTATATAGATTTTTTTATGCTTTGTAGCCTGTAAACCCTCTTCCGCCATAAGCAATTCTTCATATAGCTTTTCTCCCGGCCTTAATCCGGTGAATTCGATTTTTATATCCTTGTCGGGCTCCAGCCCCGATAACTTTATAAGATCACGAGCCAAATCCAGTATCTTTACTGGTTGACCCATATCCAGTACAAATATCTCTCCACCATTAGCCATGGCGCCTGCCTGTATAACGAGCTGAGCGGCCTCGGGTATGGTCATGAAATAGCGCGTTATATCGGGGTGTGTAACCGTAACAGGCCCACCTTCGGCTATCTGTCTTTTAAATAGCGGTATCACGCTGCCATTGCTACCCAATACATTTCCGAATCGCACCGCGGCAAATATCGTATCGCTGTGTTTGGCCATAGCCTGTATCAGCATTTCAGCTACGCGCTTTGTAGCACCCATAACGTTGGCAGGATTTACAGCTTTATCAGTGGATATAAGCACAAATCGCTTAGCGCCGTGTTTATCGGCCATTTCAGCTACATTTAATGTGCCGAATACATTATTTTTAATAGCTTCTGTAGGATTTTCTTCCATAAGCGGTACATGCTTGTGAGCAGCTGCATGAAATACCACATCCGGTTTATATTGTTCAAATATGCTATCCAATCTGGCCCTGTCCCTTATAGAGCCTATCAAAACTTTCAAATCCAACGATGGGTAATGTATTTTAAGCTCATTCTGAACATCATAAGCACCATTTTCATATATGTCAAAGATTAACAGTTGTTTCGGATTAAACCTAGCTATCTGCCGGCATAACTCCGAACCTATAGAACCCCCGCCTCCGGTTATCAATACTACAGCATTGGTAAGATAACCCGCTATAGACTGCATATCAAGCTCCACAGGCGCTCTGCCCAGTAAATCCTCTACCTTCACATCGCGTATTTGATTTATAGTAACATCACCGTTTATAACCTCATAAACGCCTGGCATTATTTTTAAACGGCATCTTGTCTTCTTGCATTCATCCAATATGGATCTCAATTCGTCTCTACTAGCCGATGGTATAGCTATTATAATCTGATCTATATGAAGCTCTTTTGCTATCTCCGCAATATCCTCGCGTCTTCCTAATACAGGAACGCCATGTAGCCTGCCATGCAGTTTATTATCATCATCATCTATTATGGCTACCGGCACCATTCCTAATTCGCGATGCTTTTTTAGCTCTTTTATAACCATGGCACCAGCCTCGCCGGCACCCACTATGAGCACCTTATTTTGCTGTTTGGGTTCCCTCGATAATATGGGCCTATAAAATGCAACACCTCTAAATATCAAACGGCTTGAACCTACCAGTAATAACGTAAATAACCAGCTCAAAAGATAAATGCTGCGTGGAAAACGTATCGTTATGAGATATAAACCGGCCATGTTTATCGCCGTACCCAGTCCCGTAGCTAAAGTTATAGATACCATATCGTCCACACTGGCATATTTCCACAGACTATCATACAATCCGAAAACGTAAAACACAGCCAACATTATGATGGTATACACCGGCATTACGCGCATATATGTGTTTATATACACGTCGCTTACTTGCAGCCATCCGAAACGTGCCCAAAAAGCCGCTATTATACCCATATTAATGAATAAAACATCCAGCACAAGCCAGAACGCTTTTTTCCAATTTATATTTATATTCATGTTTTCACCTCTATCTCAGTCAACATTACAACCACACGTTTAATTATAAATCAAAATTATTACTAAATCATTGCCAAAATATTAAAAGTATATTATGAGCTGTATATATTATATATTAGAATATGCTTGTCTGCAACAAAAAAGGCTACAGAAAATACTCATTCTGTAGCCCTTTGTGACTATTCAGCTGGCTTTGGCTCCCTATGCTCCATTATTACAGAAGGCTTAACATATATGTCTTATAACTGCTTGTGCATATTCTTTTGTCCCCGTGTTGCCGCCCAAATCATAGGTCACCTCTTTGCCCTCGGCTATAACCTCAGCCACCGCCTTAACCACTCTATCAGCAGCCTCATTCTCACCTAAATGCCTGAGCATCAAAGCAGCCGACAATATGGTAGCTGTTGGATTAGCCATATTGAGTCCGGCACGTTTTGGAGCGCTTCCATGTATAGGCTCGAATACTGCGGCATCATCTCCTATATTGGCGCCCGGTGCTATACCAAGCCCACCTACCAAGCCGGCGCACAGATCAGACAATATATCGCCGTATAAATTTGGCATAACCAATACATCGTAGTTTTCCGGCGATTGAACGAGTTTCATGCTCATGGCATCCACTATCATATTATCGAACTCTATCTGCGGGTAATCCTGCGCTACCTTCTGAGCGCACTCCAAGAATAATCCGTCAGTCAATTTCATAATATTAGCTTTATGCACTGCCGTAACCTTTTTGCGGCCTTCTCTTACAGCATATTCAAAAGCGAAACGAACTATACGTTCCGATGCCTCACGCGTTATGATCTTTATGCTCTCGGCAGCATGCTTGCCCACCATATGCTCGATACCGGCATAAAGGTCCTCTGTATTCTCCCTTACTATAACGAGATCTATCGGTACATCTTCGTAATGAGTTTTAACGCCCTTGAATGAAATACACGGACGCAAATTAGCATATAAATCCAATTCTTTCCTCAAAGCAACATTCACGCTTCTGAAACCTGTACCGACCGGCGTGGTTATGGGGCCTTTCAGCGCTACCTTGTTATGCCGTATCGAGTCCAGCACATAATCGGGCAACGGTGTCCCGTAATCTTTCATGACAGCCTCACCGGCCTCCACTACATCCCATTTTATTGATACGCCCGTGGCATCCACAACATCTCTCGCCGCATAAGCTACCTCCGGTCCTATACCGTCTCCCGGTATTAATGTCACATTATACATCGCTCGCTTCTCCTCCTTTTTTAGTATAATTAAGCAATCCGCCTGCCAGCAATATCTCCTTAAATCGCGGTGATACAGTTAAGGCGACACGATATCGTAGGCCTTTACTGCGGTTATCCACGATCAGTATATCATCTGCTTTCACTTGCGCCGGCGCGTTTTCTATAACCAATTCATCGCCTTGCTCTATGGTATCATAATTGGCTTGCTCCACGAATACAAGCGGCAATATACCAGAGTTTATGAGATTGGATGCATGTATGCGGGCAAAAGATTTCGCTATAACAGCCTTTATTCCGAGATATAGCGGTACTAAAGCCGCATGTTCGCGGCTGGAACCCTGCCCGTAGTTTACGCCGGCCACAAGTATGCCGCCCCCATTCGCCTTAGCCCTAGCAGGAAACTCTGGATCTACCGGCGTCAGGCAATAATCGGAAAGGTGCGGTATATTCGATCTGTACGGCAATAATTTAGCATTGGATGGCATTATATGATCAGTAGTAATATTATCGCCCATTTTCAGCAACACCTTACCTTCTATAATATCCGGCATAGGCTTGTTTATTGGGAATGGCTTTATATTAGGCCCTCTTATCACTTGCACATCGTCAGGATTCTCTGCCGGCGGTTGTACCATATTGTCGTTTATAAAAAACCGCTCTGGCAGATCAACGATCATCGGCTGCCCAAGAGAACGCGGATCTGTCAATGCACCGTTTATAGCCGTTGCCGCCGCCACCTCAGGGCTGGCCAAGTATACTTTAGCGCTGGGCGTACCGCTGCGGCCGTAAAAATTACGGTTAAACGTGCGTATCGACACAGCGTCTGTAGCGGGAGCCTGACCCATACCTATGCACGGCCCACATGCTGATTCCAATATACGTGCGCCGGCTGCCACCATATCCGCTAAAGCACCGTTTTGCGCGAGCATGGTATATACCTGTCTTGAACCCGGAGATATGACCAGGCTGACATCGGGATGCACTGTTTTACCTTTGAGTATAGCTGCCACCTTCATCATGTCGGCATACGATGAATTGGTACAACTGCCTATGGCTACCTGATCAACCGGCATGCCTTCTATGTCCTTGACTTTTACCACGTTGTCCGGACTATGAGGCTGGGCTATCATGGGCTCTAATTTATCCAGATCTATAATAATTTCTTCGTCGTATATGGCATCGCTATCAGCTGCCAAAGCTACCCAATCGTCCTGCCTGCCCTGTGCCCTTAAGAATTCTAATGTGCGTTCATCGCTGGGGAAAATAGAGGTGGTAGCTCCCAGCTCAGCGCCCATATTGGCTATAGTAGCGCGCTCTGGCACCGACAGAGAGGATACACCCTCCCCTCCATACTCCATGACTTTGCCTACTCCGCCCTTAACGGTAAACCGCCTTAACAGCTCCAATATGATGTCTTTAGCCGATACCCATGGCTGTAGTTGGCCTTTCAATACTACATGGCATACCTTAGGCATGGTCAAATAATAAGGACCTCCAGCCATAGCCACGGCTACATCCAAACCGCCTGCACCTATAGCCAGCATACCTATGCCGCCGCCGGTCGGCGTGTGGCTGTCCGAACCCAAAAGCGTCCATCCGGGCTTGCCGAAACGCTCGAGATGAACCTGATGGCATATGCCGTTGCCCGGTCGCGAGAAGTAAACACCGTGTTTAGCCGCCACCGTTTGAATATAACGATGGTCGTCAGCATTTTCAAAGCCCGTCTGTAACATATTATGATCTACATACGCTATGGAAAATTTGGTTTTAACCCTGGGAACACCCATGGCTTCAAACTGGAGATATGCCATGGTACCGGTGGAATCCTGCGTAAGCGTCTGATCTATGCGTATGGCTATCTCCTGTCCTGCTGCCATATCGCCTTTGACTAAATGCGAGGCTACTATCTTCTGTACCAGATTTTTGCCCATTCATTCTCCTCCCAAAAATCTTTCGTTTTATCAATTATATCAAAAAAAACCGGGGTTTTAAACCCGGTTCTAAGCGCTTTGTTTTTCCTTCAGATACTCTTCGTATAACGAAACTAGCTCTTTATCGAACAGAGGCCTTTTTAACTCTACTGAGAGTGCTCTGACCTTCACCAGCAAGGCGTTTGCATCTTTTTCGTCGAGTTGTATGCCGTATTCCTTAAATTTATTCTTTATAGCCGCCGTGCCGGAATGCTTGCCTATAACTATCTGGCGTTCGAGACCCACCTCTTCAGGATTAAAAACCTCATACGTGCGTGGGTTTTTGATGACGCCATCAGCATGTATTCCGGCCTCGTGGGCAAACATATTAGAACCCACTATAGCCTTCCATATGGGCAGCTCCCTGCCCGATGCTGTAGCTACATATTCTGACAGTGCTTTGAATTTTTTAGTATCCACATCGACCTTGTAACCCCATACGTATTTTATGGCCATGATAACCTCTTCCAGCGCTGCATTGCCAGCCCTTTCACCTAATCCATTTACCGTAACCCCGACGTAATTAGCACCGGCTTTAAGGCCTGCTAAAGCATTGGCGGTAGCCATGCCGAAGTCATTATGCGTATGCATTTCTATATCGATATCCACATTATTCAGCAGCGTGGTTATCTTGTCATATGTCATAAATGGATCCAGTATGCCCATGGTATCGCAAAAGCGCAGTCTATCAGCACCAGCCTCTTTGGCCGTCCTGGCAAAGGTGGCCAAAAACTCGTCATCGGTGCGCGAAGCATCCTCAGCATTGACTGAAACGTAAACGCCGTTTTTCTTGGCGAATTCCACAGCTTTGACCATGCTCTCCAACACCCATTCCCTGCTCTTTTGCAGTTTATACTGTATGTGTATATCCGACGTCGAAATGGATATAGCCACAGCATCCACACCGCAGTCGATGGAATGCTGCACATCGGCTACCACAGCACGGTTCCATGCCATTATGCTAGCCTTCAGGTTAGCCTTTACAATAGCCCTTATAGCCTCTTCTTCATCCCCGCCCATAGTAGGGATGCCGACCTCCAATTGATCAACTCCAAGTTCGTCCAGCATCTTGGCTATTTCAAGTTTCTCAGTATTGGCAAACACTACACCCGCTGTCTGTTCTCCGTCTCTTAATGTGGTATCTACAGTATATATCTTATCCCTTTTGTATCCCGGTCTGTCTATTGGCATTTATATTTCCTCCTCAATTTCCGATTTGTATGTATATATTCTATACAATATATGTAGCGATGTCAATAGCAATATGCATATTTTTTATAAAAAAATTCATTACAGGCCAAATCGCCTTATTGGGCATTATTAACTCCATCCGAAATATTCATCTTATTTAAGCGCTATACAGCCATGCGTCGCATATATATGCAATAGGTTCGCGCCCGCCTAATTGCAAGTTATTAGCGAATTCCTGCAACGATTCGCCTCTAAAGTAATGTGCAGAATTCGTCGAAATATTATATGAATTTATATCGATGAGGAGGAACATAATGGAACAGTTTGTAACTAAATTGAAAGGCATAATCACTAAAAACATCATGCAGTTCCCTATAGCAGCATCTATAATATTGGCCATCCTATTTATGTTATTCGGTATGAGCTTTGTAAACGCATTGATCTTCGCGATATTTGCCGCCCTAATATCAGAAGTCGCAATATATGTGCTAAAAAGCGATGTAGACAAACGCATAGACACCGTTACATATCTTATGAATCGCGTCAAAAATAAGGATTTTTCCCAATCGCTTTCTGATGAAGAATTCGGAGGTATGGAATCTATATCGACCAGCTTTACAGCGATGATTTCTGAGTTAAGGACCATACTGAGCAGCTTAAACGATATGTCACACCGCTTAGTGGAATCTTCCGATATGATGGTCAAAAATGCCGAAAAAGTAACAGAATCAGTCAATGAGATAGCCGCCACCGTAAATGAGATAGCCAGAGGGGCATCGGAGCAGGCTGCCGAGGCAGAAAGAGGCGTGCAGATGATAAACGGCCTTTCCGAGCAGATAAATACTTTGTATGATAGCTCCCGAACTATCTCGGAGCATACCGGCAATATGATGTCCCTTAATCAGCAGGGTATAGAAGCCATGCAAGTACTGCAGGATAAAAATAAACAGAGCAATAAGGCATCATCCAACGTAATGAGCATCATAACATCCTTCACTGACAAGATGAAAAATATAACCGACTTCGTAAATACTATAAACGACATAGCCGAGCAAACCAATCTATTGGCATTAAATGCGGCTATAGAGGCCGCGCGTGCAGGCGATGCTGGACGCGGTTTTGCAGTGGTGGCCGACGAGGTGCGAAAGCTGGCCGATGAAAGCCTCCAAGCGGCCGAAAACATCAATGATGTGGTAAGCGATATAGCCGATGAAAATGCCAAAGCCAGCCGTATGATGAACGATGTGACATCCGTCATGGAGGCTCAAAACGATGCAGTCATTCATGCCAGCAGCACATTCAAGTCCATAGCCCAAGGTATTGAGACCATAGTTGAACGCATAGACCACATAACCGATTCCATCGCGGCTATAGAACAGAGTAAAAACGACGTGATATCAACCATGGAGAGCATATCGGCGGTAACTGAGCAGGCCGCTGCAGCCAGCCAGGAGGTAGCAGCAAATACTGAAGAACAGCAGGAAGCGGTCAATAAGATATTAGATTCCTCCAGAGATCTCAATAAATTGGCCACAGAATTGCGGCAGAAATTGATAGTATATAAATTTTGACAATAAAATGCCGTATATGTCATCAAAACATATACGGCATTTTATTGAATAGCTATACCCAGCCGCGAAGTTTCATGGCCTCAGCCACCCGTTTTACCGCTACTACATAAGCAGCTTGACGCATGTTTATTTCGTATTGTTTTGATGTGTCGAACACCGACTTATAAGCAACGGTCATTTTTTTATCCAGGCGCTCATGCACTTCAGCTTCGTCCCAATAATACATATAGAGGTTCTGCACCATTTCAAAATACGATACCGTCACCCCACCTGCATTGCACAGAAAATCAGGGATAACATGCACACCATTTTTATAGAGTATGTCGTCGGCTTCAGGTGTAGTAGGTCCATTAGCCAGCTCAGCAACAATCTTTGCCTTGACATTAGCAGCATTTCTTTCGGTTATAACATTTTCCAAAGCCGCTGGAATCAATATATCTACGTCCAGCTCCAATAACGCTTCATTGGTAATGGGGCTTGTTCCTGCCAGCTCAACTACCGAACCGGTTTTATCCTTATGAGCTTTGGCCTCCTCCGGATCAATGCCTTGCTCATTGAATATTCCGCCTCTGCTATCGCTTACAGCTACAATTTTGCAGCCGAGCATCGATTGCGCCAGCACCGCGGCATAATAACCCGCATTGCCGAAGCCTTGTATAGCCACTCTGGCTCCTTTTAAATCTACACCTAATGCTTTAGCCGCCTCTCTTACTGTATATAATCCGCCCCGTGCCGTAGCATCACCTCTGCCAGCCGATCCTCCGACGGCTAAAGGTTTACCGGTCACTACACCAAACTGATTTTTGCCACATGCCTTCGAATATTCATCGGCCATCCACGCCATTATCTGTGGATTGGTATACACATCTGGAGCGGGTATATCTTTATCCGGCCCTATAAACGGATGAATAGCTCGTATGTAGGCACGGCTTAAGCGCTCAAGCTCTCCCTGAGACATTTCTTTGGGATTGCATATTACACCACCTTTGCCTCCTCCAAGCGGTAGATCGAGGAGTGAGCATTTCCATGTCATCCAGGCAGCAAGCGCTCTGACAGTATCTATTGTTTCCTGAGGATGGAATCGTATTCCGCCTTTGGTCGGACCCTTCGCATCATTATACTGAACCCTGAAGCCCTGAAATACCCTCGTAGAGCCATCATCCATGCGCACTGGTAATGACACCCATATCTCGCGCATAGGCCTTCTTAGAAGCTCATGTGTAGCCTGATCCAGATTGAGAATCTTAGCACAGGTATCCAGCTGTTCTTGCGTTATCTCGAAAGGATTAAGTTTCTCCATATATACAATCGACTCCCTTGTCGTATTATTTTGTGGACCGTACCACAATGACTTTATTTTATAATAAATATGCATATTATGCAATATGGAATATAAAAAATTGCAAAATTCGCACATTTATTGAATCGCATATGGGCTTTATGAATAATGAAAGAGTTCGTATATGCATTTAACGCGCCAAAGGAATGGGGTTGTTGTCATGCAACACACAACATCATCCCCTTAGGACTTATATCACCGAAAATTGCTCATGGAAAACTCAACATCACCGAAGGGATTTATAAGCGTTGCATCGTTTATGCCATTTGCTTTTAAATGCTTATACAGGTTCTCCCATTGAAGATTGCGTATATCATCGCGGTTTCCATAATGATGAAGTATTTGGTCCGCAAGCCCTGATATTTCCTTCCCTGATACGGGCATGGTGCAGAATTCTCTAATGGACGGAACAAAATAAGTACCATCTTGAGCTTGCTCGTATTCTTTTAGAATGTAATTGCCGTTTTCATCCTTTTTATAGGTGATTGCCGATGGAATGACGCTGCCCCCAACTTCATTCAATACATTGTCATAGAGCTTATACGTTGCGCTGAAGGTAGTAACAAAAACTTTCAGCAAACCATCTTCCTCATAGCTGCCGAATATTTTCGGCGCAACGATAGTAAATCCCCGTTGAGGTTGGGAATTCTTCTCGATTTCTGTAGCGTAAATCAGCTTTTCTACGGAATCGTTCCCGTCATACTCAAAGTCCGGCAGTTCAATCTCCTCTCGGATAGAAAGGGCCTTGTACCATTCCCGCGGGGTGAGCGTTTGGTCATTCACGTTGTTTCGATCTCCCAAAAGGTCCTTGCACAACTGCATCATAATAACACCGCGAAGGCCACCGGCATTGCCGCTTTCAAACTGCGACAGCATGTAATCGAGGGCTTCGTCGCCCATTTTCAATATGCTCTCATACTCATTCTGATGCGCTTGAATATAGGGATACGGACTTGATGCTTCTTCTGGTGAAGACATGATGGTTTCAAGATACTGCTCTATCTTATTGCCTGTTGTCGAGTTTAAATCATAACTTTCCCCTATAGGCAAATTAGCCACTCTATCGATAAGGCTTTTAAGAGTTTCAGCATTACCCACAAAACTGCGCAGATCTTCGCCTATCAGTTCTTCTGACCCTTCTCTCGTAAAGGAAATACTATATATAGCCCCGTTATACTCGTTAGTTTTGTCGACTAGTATAAGGGAAATAACCTTTTGGGCGGCCTATCCCTCAGGTTCAATATGCAATAGAAATATATCGATAGACTCTTAAAAAGCTACATAACGACAACAAAGAACTCCTCTTTTCGGCAACCGACATCCGCTAAATTAAGAGGAGTCCTTTGTTGTCTTAATAAACACATATATTGCAAATATAACGCTAGCAAACTGGATATAATACGCCTGCTCCTCCTGCACGCTCGGCCATACGTTCTTGCCATCAAATGCTCTATCGCTATTCTTCAATTATAAGGTATTTGTTCAAAAAAGCAGGAATATTTTGAGGAGAAGCGCTTACATCGGCTACAATACGAACGTCTATTTTTTCGGATAATTGGTCCAGACTCGAAAAAAATTCATCCAATTCGTCAAGCTCCATATTCACTAATTTCAGGAAATCGTCGATGAAAATCATGTCTATATCGAAATCGCGCGCTATGATGCCGCATAGAAAGCCATACAGCACTCGTGGATCATCTAGTTTGAATTCGCTGGCATCAATAAATCGAACTTGATGGATTAAATCATACATGTATCTTTTACCGTCATCGATAAAAACGATATCTCCCTTGCAACTTTCTGCAGCCTTGTTAGCCATATCGATCATCTTTTTCGTTTTTCCCGACCCTGTCTCTCCAAATATAACGTTTAACATTTTAGCCCCTCCTACTTTCGCTGTAAATGTACCTTTAACGCTCTACCGTACTTTACGCTTACTCTATTTCATCGCTTTTATAATATCTTAATAAACCTAATATTGTCAAGACAATTTTCCATCCCCAATTTACATGAAAATTGTAATATTAAATGCCGTCCTAAATAATGGCAATCCCATATAATGTATAGGCAATGGTAACTGAGCAGTCATCTAAGATCGCCGCGTTGGGTTAGTGAATGTTAACACTTTTATACACTACTTCATATAATGCAGTATATGCGAAGAATATCTAAAAATAAGGGGGGTCATCCTATGGATGAAAATGAGAACTACGAGGCAGAGTCTCAGGCATGTCCTGGCGGCTTTATTTACACTATACAACCTGGCGATACTATATACCGTCTGTCATTGCGTTTTAACGTAAGCATGGACGCTATATTGCGCGCCAATCCCGGTATAAATCCTGATAATTTGCAGATAGGCCAGCAAATATGCATACCGGCAGGTACACCGGTACCGCAATGCCCCAACGGCATATTATATGTTATACGGCAGGGCGATACCTTGTATAGGTTAGCACAGCGTTTCGGCATAAGCGTTGATTCTATCATCGCCGCCAATCCCGGTATAAATCCTGATAATCTGCAAATAGGGCAGGTTATATGCATACCGATAAAACCGGTACCCGAATGCCCTAATGGTTTCCCATATATTATACGGCAAGGCGACACCTTCTATAAGTTGTCCAAACAATTTGGAGTAAGCGTTGACTCTATAATAGCAGCTAATCCCGGAGTTAACCCAAACAATCTCCAGATAGGACAGCGCATATGCATACCTTATAGGTAACATTATACCTATAAAAAAGCCGGCATATGCCGGCTTTTTTATAAAATTAATTCAAGTACCCCTTATACACCATTGTATATTGTAAATAGCCATGATATAATATCTTTCGACATTATGAAATAATCGCAAAGGGGTATTTTATGGGGGAATTTAGAACACTCAACTGGTTTTTCTCCAAATATAAATGGCGTTATATAGGTGGCATTTTATGTCTGTTAGTCGTAGACATACTGCAACTTGTCATGCCCAGGTTGCTTGGATTGATAACCGATAATCTGCAGCAACATACAATGACCTATGCCACGCTTGGCTGGTATGCCATAATAATAGTGATCATAGCTGTGGCTATAATGATATTGCGTTACATATGGCGTTTGCTTATAGTAGGCGGATCGCGTTTACTCGAAAAAGAGCTGAGGAATAGGTTTTTCGCTCATCTCACTACGTTGTCGCCGAGATATTATAATATGCACAAAACCGGTGATCTTATGGCTCATGCCAGCAATGATATAAACGCCATACGTATGTTTGTAGGCCAGGGTATAGTGATGGCCACTGATTCGCTGTTCATGATCATAGCCTCGCTCATAGTGGTGTTTGCCACCATAGACTGGCGCTTGAGCATGCTGGCGTTGATCCCTTTCCCTCTTATGGCCGCCTCGGTACTGATAGCCGGTCGTTTCATACGCCAGCGTTTCGAAGAGGTTCAGCGAGCATTCTCAAATCTGACCGACACCGTAGAAGAGAATTTCACCGGCATACGCGTGATTAAGGCTTTCGTACAGGAAAATGCCGAGCTCAAGAAATTTGCCAAAGCAAACAAGCACAATATGGATATGAATATGCGTATGGTAAAGATATGGGGCGTTATGGAGCCGCTAATGCAGTTTTTATCCGGTCTGAGCTTTATAATAGTATTGTATTATGGTGGCATGATGGTGATAAACGGCGAAATAACCATGGGGCAATTCGTATCGTTTAATGCCTACCTGGGCATGCTCATATGGCCGGTTATAGCCATAGGCTGGGTGGTGAACATGGCGCAACGCGGCACTGCATCCATGAAACGTGTAAATGTTATAATGAATGAACGCCCGGAGATATACGACAACAACCCTGAGGATATAGACGAAATATATGGGAACATAGAATACAAAGACTTAACATTTAGATACGAACCAAATCTACCTCCGGCACTGACCGATATAAATATCTCGGTAAAACAAGGAGAGACACTGGCCATAGTAGGGCGCACAGGCAGCGGCAAGACTACGCTCATAAATGTGCTACTCCGACTGTATAAAGTAGAAGACGGACATGTATTCATAGACGGCACAGATATAAATCGAATACCATTAGGCATACTGCGCGAAAGCATAGGCTATGTGCCTCAGGATAACTTTCTCTTCTCCACGACTATAACTGAAAATATAGCTTTTGGAGTGGATAACTATACCATGGAACAGGTAGAACAAGCCGCGCGCATAGCACAGCTATATGACGACGTTATGGATTTCCCTGATAAATTCAATACCATAGTGGGAGAACGCGGCGTATCGCTTTCCGGTGGTCAAAAGCAACGCGTATCTATAGCAAGGGCTATCATGAAGGATCCGAAAATACTCATATTGGATGACAGCCTTTCAGCGGTAGATACGGATACCGAAGAACGGATATTAAAGGGTTTAAGCAAGGTGCGAAAAAATCGAACCACTATAATAATAGCACATCGTATATCCGCCGTAAAGGATGCTGATCAGATCATAGCACTGGATGATGGCCGCATAGTGCAGCGCGGCACGCATGAGCAGCTCATACAGCAAGACGGATTATATAAAGAACTTTATGAGATGCAAAAGCTTGAAGAAGAATTGGAAAGGACGCAATGAGGTGAGATTATGCCCGATTATGTAGATGAAGAAATAAGCAGAAAACCATATGACCCACAGATAATGCGCCGCCTGTTGCGCTATATGATACCTTACTGGGCACCGATATTATCATGCATAGTGCTTCTATTCCTGATAACGGCAGGCAATTTGTTGACGCCTTACCTCATGAAGCTGGCTATAGATAATTACCTTTTTAAGATAACAGCCCAAAGCGTAAGCGGTATAACGCGTATATCCATTATATATCTTATTATAACGGTCGCCACCGGCATAATGAATTATATACAGATATATGTGCTTCAATATACGGGACAACGCATAATATATGGCATGAGAGAGGAGATCTTCTCTCATATAGAGAATATGCCGCTCGGTTTTTTTGATAAGAATCCAGTAGGGCGACTGGTAACTCGCGTTACCAATGATACCGACACTATAAATGAAATGTACACCAGCGTGGTGGTCAATCTGTTCCGCGACGCGTTCATGTTAATAGGCATAACCATTGCAATGCTTCTGTTAAATTACAGATTGGCATTGGTAGCCATAGCTTTTTTACCTATAGTTATAATACTTACCATATTATATAGAAAATGGGCTACAGAGGCCTACCGGTTAGTAAGGGTTAAGCTGGCTCGCATAAATGCCTTTTTATCAGAACATATAATGGGCATGCGCCTTATACAGATCTTTCACAGGGAGCGGCATAAGCAACAGGATTTCGAGGCTATAGACGAAGAATACTATGACGCCAACATGAAACAGATAAAGGTGTTTGCCGTATTCCGTCCTGCCATGGATGTCATATATTCGTTGACGCTGGCTGCTATACTGTGGGTAGGCGGCGGCGATGTCATACGCAATGTGCTGGAATTCGGTGTATTGTATGCTTTCGTAAATTATACCATGCAGTTTTTCCAACCCATATATGAGATGGCTGAAAAATACGATATACTGCAAGCTGCCATGGCAGCCGCCGAACGCATATTTATGCTGCTGGATCAGAAATCAACCATAGAAGATCCTCCGGAACCCTTGTCTCTCGACCATGTAAAAGGAGAAGTAGAGTTTAAGAATGTATGGTTCGCGTACAACGATGAGGATTGGGTGCTCAAAGACGTCAGTTTCCATATAGAGCCGGGTCAAACGGTAGCTTTAGTTGGACATACCGGTGCCGGCAAAACATCTATCATAAACCTGCTCAGCCGCTTTTATGATATACAAAAGGGGCAGATATTGATAGACGGCATAGATATAAGGGATGTCAGACAGGCTGATTTAAGACGGCACATAGGCGTGGTGCTGCAGGATGTATTCCTGTTCACAGGCGATATAAAAGGCAATATACGTCTTAATGAAGAAGGTATACCCGAGCAAAAAATAAAAGAAGTAGCCTCCTATGTCAATGCCAACCACTTTATAGAGAAACTGCCCAAGAAATACGATGAACCAGTTATGGAGCGCGGTGCTACTCTGTCGGCCGGCCAACGACAACTATTGGCCTTTGCACGTGCATTGGCTTTCGACCCGGAAATATTAGTATTGGATGAGGCTACCGCTAACATAGATACCGAAACCGAAGCGCTTATACAAGACGCTTTAGAAAAACTGTCGCGCGGCAGAACCACCATAGTTATAGCCCACAGATTATCCACCATACAGCATGCCGATAAGATAATCGTGCTGCATAAAGGGCATATACGTGAGGAAGGCACGCATCAGCAACTGCTGGCTAAACGCGGCATATACTATGCATTGTATCAGCTGCAGTATAAAAACATGGAGACCAAAGCCGTTGCCGAATAGAGGATTAACATGAATCTCGGATGTTGGAAACAAAAATAATAGCCCGAGGCATATCTAAAGGCAGGCTAAAAGTATCATTGTCAAATTCATAAATATACTGTAGAATAAGGGGGTGTGATGTCGATAAAACTTAAATAAACTACAGATATGGAGGCACCGCAACGCACATGCAAGATCCAGCCGCTATTTCAGCATTATACGACTTAATAAATACAAAACAGCCTAATTTACATGAACATTGTAAAAGAGTAGCCGAATATGCGCTTATGCTGGCCGATAAAACAGGATTGGACGAATCACAGCGGCAGATGTTATATGATAGCGCTATGCTACATGATATAGGGAAGGCAGAAATACCAGACAATATATTGAATAAACCTGGAAAATTGACCCCTGAAGAATACGATGTTATAAAACAACACACCATCGCGGGATATAATGCCATAAAAGATATAAATGAGCTGAAATCTTTAGGTCCCGCAATACTCCATCATCATGAAAGAATAGATGGGAAAGGATACCCATGCGGATTACAGGGGGATGATATACCCCTTTCGGCTCGCATACTGGCCATAGCGGATAGCTTCGACGCTATGACGTCTTATCGGCCCTACAAAAACGCTATGACGATCCAAGAGGCTGCCGATGAACTGCGTACTAATAGCGGCTCGCAATTTGACAGCCGATTGGTAGAATGTTTTTTAAGCTTACCTATATTCAACGATCTTTAATGTACCTTTTGCTCTTCCAGCAATTTAACCATGGTCTGATCCGGCTGAAAGAGCACTTTGCATATTTGCCCGTCATGATCGAATATGGCATAATAGACCTTATCCTTACGCGATACATGCACAAACCTATACACTTCATCCGCTTTTATAGTCTGCTGCATTTTTGCATCAGACGGTAACAGGTACAACATCTCGCTCAACTTAACATTCAATGATGCGGTGCGATGCCCGCCTATCATTTTCTCAAATACGAGGTCATCCCCTATCAGCGAATATTTATATTCTACCGCGCGTCTCCTGAATACCTCCCATGCTATATACACCATAACTATATATACCATGTAATTGATAAATTCAAAATGATATATATTATAAATCACATTGCATAATGCCGTAAACGTAATAATCAATAAAATAATTAAAAGAATAAACAACGCTGTCTTTCTAAATTTCATTGGCTCTGATTTAACAATTTCCCTATACATATTAATTAACCTCACAATTAGCACACATAGTAAAAAGACCGG
>JASGMM010000016.1 GCA_030156435.1 Clostridiales bacterium
GAGGTATTCCTGCAGCTTATCCATTACCTCACCGAAGCGCTGGAAATGGACTATTTCCCTCTCGCGCAGGAATTTAAGAGGTTCCATGACGTCCGGATCGTCGGCGAGGTCGAGCAAGTGCTCATATGTGGCCCGGGCTTTTTGCTCGGCAGCCATATCCTCGTGAATATCAGCTATCGGATCACCTTTGGACTGTATATAGGCTGCGTTAAAGGGCACGCCTGTGCCGGTGCTGGGATATATACCCTTATCATGGTCAGTATAATAGACGCAATTATCGGTGGCTTTTATCTGTTCTATGCTGGCGTCTTTTGTGAGCTGATATACCATAGAGCCTATCATTTCGAAGTGGGCGAGCTCTTCGGTGCCGACATGTTATCAATGATAAACTATCCGGGCAATTTGGGGTATAATACGAGTTCAAAATCACCGGGACTATTATGCCAACGCCCGTTAACGGTTTTTGTATAAACCACTTTGTCGAGCACCTCTTTCAAGAGCTTGTTTTTAAGTACGGGGTCGTCCGTAGATTTATACAGTTGGAGGATTTTCTCGATTTTAGGTATTGCAATACTATCCTCATTCATTCTCTGGCCTGATTTTAAGTTATCGAGCAACATATCCCGATCTTTTTGTGCTTTTTCAAGCCTGTCATTGATAATCTTGGAACGCTCTAAAAATACATCTGTCGAATAAACACCTTGTTCAAGTAAGTCATACAGGCTGCTCATTTGTTTCTCTAGGGTTTTGATCTGCTTATTCAGCTTATTAACGGCAGACTTTTTGATTTCCAACTGAGTGCTTTTAGCAGTTTTATTTTTATTATCTCTGTTCCACTTAATTTTATAGTTTTCAAGCCATTCTTCCAGAGATTGCAACACCCGTTCCTCAACAAGATGTAACGGAGCGCTTACATTGGGGCAGGCGGTAGAATAACACATAAGGGTGTCTGCCTGCTGGCTGTTGGCATAAGGCCGACGCACCATTTTTCGGCCGCAGAAGCCGCATACCACTATACCGGCCAGTGGATTTTTAATGGGCATACCCTTAGGCGCTGGTTTAGACGGATTATTCGAAAGAAATTCCTGAGCAAGGTTCCATGTTTGTTCATCTACGAGTGCTTCGTGGATGCCATCGGACAACAAATATTCATTAGGCCCCTTTCTGGGGCGCGTTTTTTCTATCTGCCCGTCAACCATTTTTTTAACTGTCTGGCGCCAATTCCAGCGTATTTTACCGACATATACGGGATTGCGCAATATGTTCTGAATAGAAGAAGTAACCCATATATCAGCTTTTGCAGGAGGAATATGCAAATCATTAAGTTTTCTTGCGATAAGACTGGTACCGAGGCGTTTATAGGTTCCATCCGGTTGCAATTCGCCTTTAGTATAAAGTTCAAAAATCAACCGGACAATATCAGCTTGTTCCGGAAACGGTTCCAGCGTATAGCCCTTATCATTTTGGAGTTTTTTGCGAACATAGCCATATGGTGGGACATTCCCCATGTATTTACCTTCTTTAACAGAAGCGATACGTCCGTTTTGAAGCCTGCGGTTTATGGTCTTATACTCTCTGCGGCTCATAAACAAACCGAATTCAAAATATTCTTCATCGAATTCATTTTGAGGGTCATAAGTTTTCATAGGTGTAATGATTTTAGCGTTTGAATATTTGAATGTCTGAGCGACTATACCCTGGTCGATAGTATCACCGCGGGCAAGACGTTCTATTTCCATGACCAGTACGCCGTCCCACATTCCTTGTTCAACGTCGACAAGGAGTTGCTGCATAACAGGACGTGCGGCGATAGTTTCGCCCGAGACGATTTCTCTGTATATTTTTGTTATGTTCAGGTTCAGCTTTTTTGCCAGTTCCAGCAATATTTGCTCATGTCTTTTAAGGGTTTCGCCCTCACCCCGGGCTTCTGCTTCAAGGTCGGCTCTTGATTTTCTAAGGTACAAACAATACTGCATATTATCTCATTCCTTATAAATAATGTTGTTGTCATTAATATGTGTTTGGTGCGCCGGATGTTTGCCCTTCTCTGTCTTCAATAGATTTTATAAGACTAATAACAGTTTTAATATCTTTTGGAGTTAAAACACTATTATCATCCAGAGTAAGATGAAGGTAGAAATTATTTGTATTTTTTATATTATTCCAAAACTTCAGTAATTCCAGCTCATCTTTCAATGCGTTTGATACTGCACCGTAATCAAGTGAATAATCTCTCATTGGGCACCTCTCCATTATAATAATTTTGATCTATAACATTTACGTAAAGATTCCAGCTTATATTCGATAAGTTGAACAGGGACATTGAAACAAGACGCAATGTCCTCGTTGCACATATTACAGAGTATGTATTCATTCAGATCTTTTTCATCGATTAACAGTTCCGCAGCAAAAATATTTGCCTGTCGTTCATACGGTCCTATGGGGAATAAAGTATATTCACGCAGGCAATATGTATCGCAGGATGAATGCAATATGGCATGGCCGAGTTCATGAGCGGCCACTACCTCTCTGCTTACATCATCCAGCAGGCTATTTATAACTATAAACTTATTACGGAGCATTTTAACCGAGTATCCTTTGGTCTGATCGGTAAATGACCAGTAGATGACCTGTATACCGGTTTCTTTTGCAATTTTCAGCGGATTTCTCGTACCGTATTTGCGTATGAGGTTTTTCACTCGGATGTGAATATTAACCATGCGGTATACACCTCACTCTTTGTTATCTTTTTTATTTTTTGCCGTATTTTCCCTTATTTATTTTTTTACTGCGAAGGAAGACTTCCATGAGACTGTACATGAGCTGCTCTTTATCTTCGTCTGAAACCTTGTCATTCATGAAAAAGGCACGTGTATGCTGCATTACGTCTTCGTATTGCTTAATATCCCGTTTCGATATCTTCTGCAGGAATAGAAGGAATATTATCGCGGCTGTTAGATGGAACAGCATCAATATAGCCCGCAGCTATCATGAAGTCCTCATACGTTACGTTATTATAACCAGCTTCTGCTAGCTTTCTGATAGTATCCGGTTCGGGGGAAACTTTGGTTACCTTTCTGAGCAGCCGTGATATATGAGCCGGACTGATTCCGCTGTCATCAGCATACTTTCTTATGCTTCTATCACCCTTTGCGGTATTTAGCAATTCGGCGAACTTTTCTTTGTCAAATTCAGCAAAGTAGTAATAGCCAATACAAAGATACCCGGGACAAAAGGCAGCGATCCGTTCTAGGACAGGGCGGAGCAAAACCTGCTTAAGGCGCTGCTGATGTACGTGGTCAAAGAAATGCCGATTCAGGACAGGCATCTGGCATCGGTATACAGTATGTTAGCAGCGGCTGATCCAAAACAGATAAACAAAATTGTTATAAGCCACGCGATTTGACAGTGTATCGGCCATTGAGTTTGGCAGCAAAAGCATAACAAAAAGACACTGTTTCCGGTGTCTTAGCCAAGTTCTAATATATAATATCCCAACCCTCCTGCTGAATCAGCCGGTTGATATCCGGTAACCCGCCTATCCTCTGCGACCGTTCAAACCCTATCCCATCAGTCATATGCCATTTCTCACCCACATGTATATACATAATAGACCATAATATACTGAAGAGGGGATAGAGAGGGCATAAAAAGCTACCGGTAGGTTTATATGCTAAAATTTCGGTTTAATGCTGCCAGGGTTGTGTAGGGGGCAGGGAACATTTAATGTATTCCATCAGTTGCTTAAAAACGTCCATAAGCTGATACATATGAGCACATATACAGCCGGAAACGGATTTATTGATGTCTGGCATAGACTGTGTTATCCTAAGATAAGAGGATGATAGATTCTCTAAGAGAGCTGCATTCTCTACCCGCGTTGCCACTCGTTTAATCCAAACCATCAAGCTGTCTGAGCATTCGAGTATATTTTGCGGGTCATCTATATTATCCAACGGATCGGCTCCTTTGGATACGTTTTCAGTATAGAGCTGATCAATGGTATTCAGGCCGAAAGGGCAGCGTTTCAGAGCAAAAGAGGGATAAAGGCATATATATTCCCTGTGGCCGTTGCTATCGACCTTTACCAATCGCCTTATCATGAATACAGTCTTATACAAGACATCACCTACGGTATATATAATGGCTTTCTTGCGATAACCGTAGAACCATAGCTTATCGGTATCAGCTATACCGCTTACGAGCTCTTTTGCCTGTTCTATATTCAAATTCTCAAAGGGATTATATGTTTCCCCAAAATATTGCTTGCATTTAATGTCGAACCATATTAACATAATGAAAGTGGTCTGTCTAAAAAATTTGTATAGACGGACCACTTTGTTTGCCAAATGATATGATATGGTTAAATTTGCTTCTGACAGTGAGATTGGCTAAACATATCACGTTTACTGCTAAAATTCATGGCTTATAACATTATATTAACAACGTGGGATGTAAAGCACGAAGATCACATCGGGGGCATGGATACTGTAATAGGTTTATATTAACAATGTGGGATGTAAAGATATAAATTGTTAAAAGATTGAGGTGAGCAAGAATGATAAAATTTAATAAAAAAGATTATGAATTTTTTCCTGTTACTTGATAAAGAATATCAATAGGTTTTAGTGATTATGTGTTTTGTATAATAGAATGATTGTCTTAACGGTATGGCATAAAATCATATATGCCCTATAGTGCTAATATACTGTACAGTGAGTTTCTTGAATTCGTAAGCTAAATATAAGTTGACACGAGGTCGTATATGAATGATATGTTGCTGTACAGTATTATAGGATCCGCTGCTGGCATCATAGGTACCGGATTGGGAGGGGCCATAACCTTGCTGCTGCGGCATCCCAGCTCGCGCTTTTTGAGTACCATAATGAACTTTTCCAGTGGGCTTATGATAGCGGTGGTAACGTTCGACCTATTGCCCGAAGCCTTCAGCATAGGAGGGCTTGGCCAGGGCTTAATCGGCTTGCTACTCGGCGTTGGCGTTATAGTCATGCTCGACGGTTTTATGCCTAAAGCGTTAAGGACGGATACAAGCGATGTACGTTCAGGATATTTGAAAGCCGGCATACTGCTGGGCATAGGCATAGCAGTGCATAATTTGCCGGAAGGTATAGCAATAGGGTCAGGCTTTACGGTATATGAACGGTATGGCCTGGCGTTAAGCATGATAATAGCGCTCCACGATATACCCGAAGGGGTAGCTATGGCCACGCCGATGATGATGGGCGGCATATCGAAGCATCTGGTATTTGCAAGTACTGTGTTGGCCGGCATACCGACAGGCATAGGCGTTATAGCCGGATATTATCTAGGTGAGCTGTCGCCTGTATTTATAGCCGTATGCCTCGGATTTGCCGGAGGTGCCATGCTCTATATAACGTGTAGCGAGCTGCTGCCCGAATCCAGTAAATTATACAGGGGCAGAATACCCAGCATGGGTACCATAGCGGGTATCATACTGGGTATAGTGATATCATCTGTAATATAAACTCAATAACCCATATAACCCATGTCTGATGGCGGATACATAGGTGGCATATTGTCGGGTGGCATTGCTCCCGGAGGTGGGTACATTGGTGGCATTGTTCCTGGAGGTGGGTACATGGGCGGCATCGTTCCGGCTGCCAATTGATTGAGTATATTCATAAGCTGTTGACTGAGCGCGTCATGCTGCTCGAATAAAGACATGAACTCCATGAAATCGCTGTTTTGAGCAAATCGAGGGTTGGCCTTCAAATTTTCTATATCAGCTTTAACAGCTTGATGATGTTCGTCCATCGGTTGTACATAGTTTTTCATCATCTCGTCTATGCACATGCGCGAGCAATCATGGTGTGGCATTGGAGGATAATAATACCAATCGCTGGGTGACGTATAACCGCCCGTAGATTTGCATAGCAACGCGGCAATGTAGCCGGCGGTCTTGTTGCCATAATCGCCCATTTCTCTGAAGTGCATCATCATATCCTGGAAAGTGGCATCATTTGCCAATTCCGGCTTTTGCATCATCGCGTGTATTTTCTCATGCATCTGTTTCATGAGCGGTTCATTTCGCATAAATATATCCATTGCCTGCATCATCAGCCTTCGCTGATCGCCGCATGGTGGATAGGACATACCGGGGCCGGGATAGCATGGATTTTGACCGGGATATCCCGGAGAATATGGTGGATAAAACATAGATTTTAACCTCCTGAATTTACTCTTGATTTTTAAAATCAAAGGATATAATCTATTTATAAAATATGCTTTGGCCGTTTATTATGTGATAAATTGCAAAATATACGACCGCGGCGTGTAATCAATCATCTCATGGGAACGACTGTTTTAAGGCCTAAGATGGGTTTGCTCTGCTTTAAAAGCCCGATTCGGATATATGTCAAGCCTATCGCAAGTTATTGATGGAGGCCGGAGGCAGGCCGCCTGAGCATGGACGCGAATTGCCGGCGCTAGCTTGCGCAAGCGAAGCGAATTGTAAGTACGCCAGCAATATTTCAAGGTGTTCTCCGGTTTTATATCATTTGCATCGCTTTATATCGCCCGTTTCAGTCATATATTACGAATTGCAGGAAATTCTATGCTATCCTTGCGCTTTTATTGCAAATATTATAGAATATATCTGTTGTAAAACCGCGAAGGAAGGTGTATTATTTGATCATTGCTTTAGGCAGCGACCACGCTGGATTTCCTCTCAAAGAGGAGATAAAAAACCATCTGCAACAAAAAGGCATAGAATATAAGGATTATGGCTGCTATAGCCTCGAATCGGTGGATTATCCAGACATAGCCGAGACGGTGGCACTGGCTGTAGTGCAAGGCCAGTGCGATAAAGGCATATTGGTGTGTGGCACCGGTATAGGTGTATCCATAGCCGCCAACAAGGTGCCAGGCATACGCGCGGCGTTGTGCGGCGACGTATTCTCAGCCAAAGCGTCGGTGGAGCACAACGATGCCAATATACTCACTATGGGCCAGCGGGTGACAGGTCCCGGTTTGGCTATCGAGATAGTGGACGCATGGCTGGCGGCTGCGTTTCTCGGAGGCCGACACAAACGGCGTGTGGACAAGATTACGGCATTGGATAGAAAATACGGCCGATGCCTTAGCGAGGAGAAAATAGATGGGCAATAATGTTATAGTGCTGGATCATCCTCTTATACAACATAAATTGACGTTGTTGCGTGATAAAAGCACCGGTTCAAAAGAGTTCCGCGAATTGCTGGATGAAATAGCTATGCTTATGGCCTATGAGGTCACGCGCGATTTACCCCTTAAGGAGGTCGAGATAGAAACACCGGTAGGTAAAGCCCGCAGCCGTGTCATATCGGGTAAAAAGCTGGCGGTCATAGCCATATTAAGGGCAGGCCTCGGTATGACCGACGGCATACTGCGCTTGGTGCCCGCCGCTAAAGTGGGGCATATAGGTCTCTACCGCGATCCGGATACACTAAGGCCGGTGGATTATTATTGCAAGCTGCCTGGGGACATACAGGAGCGCGATGTCATACTGGTTGATCCTATGCTGGCCACAGGGGGATCGGCTGATGAAGCGATTAAGCTGCTTGAACAGAAAGGCGCCAGAAGCATCAAATTGATGTGTCTGATAGCCTCGCGAGAGGGTATAGAATACATAAATCATCAGCATCCGGATGTACCTATATATACGGCGGCCATAGACGAAAAGCTAAACGAGCACGGTTATATTGTACCGGGATTAGGCGATGCGGGAGATAGATTATTTGGCACTAAATAAAGGCTGTAGGGGATGAGCATTGTGGGGTAGCATTGACGATATTTACTGTTACCTATGCGTTGATTATCAGCGAGAAGATACATCGTTCGGTTATCGGCATTATAGGGGCACTGGTATTGATAGTTTTTGGCATACTGAGCTTTGAGCAGGCTATAGATTATATAAACTGGGAGACAATAGGCCTGCTCATGGGCATGTTTACTTTGGTGGCGCTGTTGTCGGAAGCAGGTTTTTTCTCTTTTATGGCACTATGGACGGCCAGACTGTTTCATTATAAAGCCAGATTGATATTTATAGCCTTTCCAGTGCTGGCAGCACTACTGGCGGCATTTATGGACAGCGTTACGGTCACATTATTTCTGACGCTTTTGACATTGAGGTTATGCAGGCTATTTAAAACCGATCCGGTTCCTTTTGTTATAGCGGAGGTTATGGCTGCCAATGTAGGCGGTGCCGCTACGCTGGTAGGAGACCCCCCAAATGTTATAATAGGTACCATAATGGGTTATAGTTTCAGCGATTTTGCCACCAATACCGGGCCTATAGCAGTAATAGCGATAGCAGTATTAATGCTCTACCTTTATTTTACGCACAGGTCTTTATTCGGTAGTGATGGCGAGGATATCGTTAATGAGGATACGAAAAGTATGAATCCGGCGGCGGCAATAAAGAGCACCTTTCTTTTGCGGCTGGGCCTTATAGCCTTTGCAGCGGCGGTAGCGGGTTTGATACTCAAGGAACCTATAAAGGCATGGTTTGGCGTGGAATATAATTCGGCGGTAGCTGCTCTTTTACCGGCGTCCATAGCGTTGGCGTTTTTAGGGGAGCATGCGCATAGAATTATAGATCATTTGGATTACGATATACTGCTTTTTTTCATGGCCTTATTCGTCATAGTAGGAGGTCTCGAGGCTACGGGTGCCATAGAGGTGATGGCCCAGTGGTTGGTATCATTGGCAGGCGGCAGCGCCCTGGGTATGATATTTCTGCTGCTTTTTGGAACTGGCATAACCAGTGCGGTGGTGGACAATGTGCCGCTGGCTTTGGCCATGTCCTATATTATCAAGAGTATATCGCAGGCGGGTGGCCTGGCGCTGCCGCTTATGGTATGGACGCTGGCGCTGGGTGTGGACATAGGCGGCAACATGACGCCTATAGGGGCATCGGCCAATGTGGTAGCATATAGCCTCTTAAAGAGTAAGGATACATCGGTGAGCTGGGCATACTGGTTAAAAGAAGCCGTGATACCGACGCTGCTGGTACTGGGTGTGTGCTATGGCATGTTGTTAATCAAACTTTATACGG
The DNA here is from genome assembly GCA_030156435.1 of Clostridiales bacterium. GTDB lineage: Bacteria > Bacillota > Clostridia > Mahellales > Mahellaceae > Mahella. The sequence goes on from JASGMM010000016.1 coordinate 9,077, forward strand.
GATGGTACTGAGGAGGAACGAAGATGAGGCCATCGTGGGATGAATATTTTATGAATATGGTGGAAATAGTGAAGACCCGCTCGACATGTTTGCGACGCCAGGTAGGCGCTATTATAGTTAAAGATAAGCGTATGCTTGCCAGCGGTTATAACGGTGCTCCGACCGGTGTAAGGCACTGCGACGAGGTTGGCTGCCTGCGGGAGCAAATGCATATACCATCGGGTCAGCGCCAAGAGTTATGCCGCGCCATACATGCCGAACAAAATGCCATAGCTCAGGCAGCTATGATGGGCATAAGCGTAAAGGATGCCACTATTTATATCACGACACAGCCGTGTGCCATATGCGCTAAAATGATAATAAACGCCGGCATAACCCGCATAGTATACAAGGGAGATTATCCTGACCAGTTAGCTATGGATTTGCTGCGCGAGGCGGGCGTAGAAGTGGTCCGCTTTGAAGATGGCAATCTCGTTAAGGTAAGGCTGGATCCATTACCCGATGTGGACGATGGAATGCATGAACATGACGATTAGAAGAAAGGGGCAATGCTTTGCGTAAAAAAAAGCTTAAGATTATGTCGGTTTTTGGCACGAGGCCCGAGGCTGTTAAAATGGCTCCCCTTATAAAGGAAATGGGCCGTCATCCCGACTATATAGAAAATATAGTGTGTATAACAGCTCAACACAGGGAGATGCTGGACCAGGTTTTAAGACTGTTTGATATAAAACCAGCTTTTGACTTAAATATAATGCAGGACAGGCAGACGTTAGCCGATATAACTGTAAGAGCTCTTCAAGGTCTGTATGATCTTTACGGACGGACAAATCCTGATCTCGTATTGGTGCATGGAGATACCACTACCACATTTGCCGCATCGCTTGCTGCATTTTACAGGCATATAGCCGTGGGCCATGTAGAAGCAGGGCTGCGGACACATGATAAATATTTTCCGTTTCCGGAGGAGATAAATCGAAAGTTAACCGCTGCCCTAGCCGATCTGCACTTTGCGCCGACTGCTGCTGCCAAAAAAAATCTCATAAAAGAGAATATATCTGTCGATAATATATTTGTAACCGGAAACACCGTCATAGATGCTTTGCTTACCACCGTCAAGGACGAATATGAATTTCAAACGCCGCAGTTGCAAAGGTTGGATTTCAAAAATCAACGCATTTTGGTAGTAACGGCACACAGGCGTGAAAATATCGGTGCGCCGTTGGAAAATATATGCCTTGCATTGAAAGAAATCGTTGAAAAGTATGGCGATGTTCATATAATATATCCTGTACATTTAAACCCGTCTGTCCGCGATGCGGTATTTTCTATGCTCGGCAATATAAAACGCATAATGCTGTTGGATCCGCTGGACACCGAGGAACTGCATAATTTGATGGCCCGCTGTTATCTCGTATTGACCGATTCGGGCGGGCTTCAGGAGGAAGCACCGTCGCTCGGCAAACCGGTATTGGTGCTGCGCGATGTTACCGAAAGACCGGAGGCGGTAGAGGCCGGTACGGTAAAGATAATAGGCACCGATGTTGATGCTATAACGAAGGAAACATCACGCCTGCTCGACGATGCCGATGAATATAAGCGCATGGCAAATGCCATAAATCCATATGGAGACGGACATGCATCCGAGCGCATAGTTCAAGCCATACTATATAAGTTCAATATATGCAATGATCGTCCTTTAGAGTTTTTACAATAGCAATTATTGTTCGGCTGTGCCATTGTGCAAAAGGCTGAAATATAATATGCCGATATGCTGCACGCTGAAACAATCATAAATAAAAATATATAATATAATTGGAGGAATTATACAAATGTTAGTAAATACTAGAGAAATGCTTGACAAAGCACGCGAGAAGGGATATGCTATAGGTGCATTCAATATGAGCAATATGGAGATTCTCCAAGCTATCGTTCAAGCAGCCGAAATCGAAAATGCACCAGTTATAGTGCAGGCCAGCCAGGCCGCATTGAAATACGCAGGAGTAGATTATATAGAAGCGATGGGCAAATTAGCCGCACAAAAAGTTTCGGTGCCGGTGGCCCTGCATTTGGATCACGGAACCGATTTTAATCTGATCATGTTGTGTATACGTCACGGATTCACTTCAGTGATGATAGATGGTTCAAAATATCAATTTGAAGAAAATATAGCTATAACCAAGAAGGTAGTAGAGATAGCTCATGCCGTAGATGTTTCGGTAGAAGCTGAATTGGGTAAGATAGGTGGTACCGAGGACCATATAACAGTTTCGGAGAAAGAAGCATTGTACACGGAGCCGGAAGAAGCGGTGCAATTTGCAAAAGAAACAGGCGTAGATAGCCTTGCTATATCCATAGGTACCGCTCATGGCCCATATAAAGGTGAACCCAAGCTGGATTTTGATAGATTGGCTGAAATCAGGAGCATATTGGATATTCCGATAGTATTGCACGGCGCATCGGGAGTCCCCGATGAAAGCATACGAAAGGCCGTGGAGAAAGGGGTATGCAAAATAAATATTGACACTGAAATACGTCAATCCTTTACAAAGGCCGTAAGAGAGATTCTTGCCGATAATCCCGCAGAATATGACCCGCGTAAAATAGTGGGGGCGGCTAAAGAAGCTATGGTAGAAACAGTAAGAGGCAAAATGCGCCTGTTCGGTTGCTCTGGACGAGCGTAAATACAAAAAAATATTATATCAGGAGGTATTTTCAATGAAGCTTTTTATAGATACAGCAAATGTGGATGAGATAAAAGAGGCTAATGATTGGGGCGTTATATGCGGCGTTACTACAAATCCGTCGCTTGTAGCTAAAGAGGGCCGTGATTTTATGCAAGTATTGAAGGAAATATGCGGTATAGTCGATGGTCCTATAAGTGCAGAGGTTATAAGCACACAGCATGAAGGCATGGTGGAAGAGGCTAAGAAATTAGCCGCTGTGCATCCGAACGTCATAATAAAGATACCCATGCTGCCCGAAGGATTAAAGGCCGTCAAGATATTGAGCCAACAGGGCATAAAAACCAATGTTACGCTTATATTTTCAGCGGCCCAGGCACTTTTGGCAGCCAGAGCGGGCGCTACATATGTTAGCCCGTTTGTCGGCAGATTGGATGATGTGGCCAATGAGGGTATGCAAGTAGTAAAGGATATAGCCGATATATTTTTGCTCCATGATATACCCACGCAGATAATAGCAGCCAGCATAAGGCATCCCATGCATGTTATAGAGGCTGCTAAAGCCGGTTCGCATATAGCGACTGTACCATATAAGGTATTGCAGCAGATGTTTTCCCATCCTTTAACCGATATCGGCATAGAGCGGTTTTTAAAGGATTGGGAAGGAGTCAAATTTAAGTTTTAGAAAGGAGAATGCATTTTTGGATTTTGATAATTTAGAAGAAAAGGGTATATTCGAATTACGCGATATAGGTCGTCAGGTAGGCGTAAAAGGCGTAACTCGTTATAGAAAACAGCAGTTGCTGGATATGATAAAGCAAAAACTCGATGAGATGCGCCAAGAATATAAAAAGTCACAGCCGGAACAAGTTTCAATAGAAGAAAATAAATCAGAGCCGATTGTAGAGGAAGCAGAGCCAGAGGAGGATATCGACGAGGTCGATACCACTATAGAACCGGAGTTTGAAGATGAAGTAGATATTGAGCCTGAGATTGAAGATGAGGTTGAGCAACCGAGGCGCGAGCAGCCCAGATATGAGCAACCTAGGCGCGAGCAACCGCCATACGATCAACCCAGGTATGATCAACCGAGACGCGATCAATCCGGATATGATAGGCCTAATGGTCGAATCGACCGCAATTCGCCGCAAACCGGTGAGCGCTATAACCGATGGGGAGGCACGCAGACGAATCACTATCAGCGTCAGCCGTACGGTTATCAGCAAAGGTCTACAGGCGTGCCGGAATCGTTAAAGGAGCTGGAATACGGTGATGCTGAGGGAGTACTTGAGGTGTTGCCGGATGGTTACGGCTTTTTACGATCTGAAAATTATCTGCCTGGCAATAAAGACGTATATATATCGCAGTCTCAAATAAGACGTTTCGGCTTGCGAACGGGTGATCTCGTCAAAGGTAAGACTAGGCAGGCTAAAGAAGGCGAAAAATTTCAGGCGCTTCTTTATGTTACCAGCGTAAACGGTGAAGACCCAGAAACGGCTCTGAGGAGGAAACCGTTCGATGAATTGACGCCCATCTTCCCCGACGAAAGGATAACACTGGAGGATCATGATAACCCGCAAGAGCTCTCTACGAGGCTTATAGATCTTATAGCGCCTATAGGCAAAGGCCAGCGAGGCCTTATAGTATCGCCGCCCAAAGCCGGTAAGACTATATTGCTTAAAAAGATAGCCAACAGCATAACAAAAAACTTTCCGGATATCCATGTAATAGTATTGCTCATAGACGAGCGTCCTGAAGAAGTTACCGATATGAAACGATCTATAAAAGGAGAGGTTATATATTCCACATTCGATGAAATGCCGGAGCACCACGCCAAGGTATCGGAAATGGTGTTGGAGAGGGCCAAAAGGCTAGTGGAACATAAAAAGGACGTCGTTATATTGTTGGATAGCATCACGCGGCTGTCCAGAGCGTACAATCTTACTATAGCACCTACCGGCAGAAGCCTATCCGGAGGATTGGATCCCGGCGCTTTATACAAACCTAAGAAATTCTTCGGCTCGGCCAGAAATATAGAAGAAGGCGGCAGCCTTACCATAATAGCCACGGCGCTCATTGAGACCGGTAGCCGCATGGATGACGTTATATTTGAGGAATTCAAGGGCACAGGCAATATGGAGATCTATCTCGACCGCAAGTTATCAGAGAAACGTATATTCCCTGCCGTAGACATAAATCGTTCCGGCACTCGCCGTGAAGAACTGCTGCTTTCGCAGAAAGAAATGGAATGTATATGGGCTATACGCAAAGCTTTGAGTTCTATGGGTACTTCCGAAGTGACCGAATATCTTATAAGCCGACTTATAAAAACCTCTTCCAATGAAGAATTTATCGATATGATAAAGGATGGTTTGAGCAATCTTAGCACTGAAGAAAGGGCTATCTTAGCCAGATAAGACTATGGCTTTGCTAAAGCTTAAACCCTTGATGGAAGAGGTGGCTAATTGTACCAAATGTCCATTAGCGCAGAGCCGTACGCATACAGTGTTCGGCGAAGGCAATTTAAATGCCCGCCTGATGTTTGTGGGTGAGGGGCCGGGCAAAGACGAAGACTTGCAGGGCCGGCCGTTTGTGGGGAGAGCCGGCCAGTTACTGGATAGCATGCTGGAAGCCATAGGGATAAAACGTTCTGAAGTATATATAGCCAATGTAGTCAAATGCCGTCCGCCTCAAAACCGCGTTCCCACACCGAGCGAAGCCAAAGCATGCCTGCCGTATCTGCGCAATCAGGTGGCTATAATAAAGCCGAAGATAATAGTATGCCTTGGCGCTACGGCAGCCAAACACCTAATAGATCCCGATTTTAAGATAACCCAGCAAAGGGGGCAATGGATAGAGCGCAAAGGCTATTACTTTATTGCGACCTTTCATCCGGCAGCGATATTGAGGGATCCAAGCAAAAAGAAGCCGGCGTGGGAAGATTTTATTCTGATAAAAGAAAAATATCTTGCGGAAGGATTGGATGCATGAGAGGGGAAAAGGATTTTTTAACAGCGCTTAAAGATAAAGCTTTATTGTGTGACGGCGCTATGGGGACCATGTTGCGCGAGCGCGGGGCCGATAGCGAAATATGCCTTGAGTACACGAACATATCGCAGCCCGATATGGTACTGACCTTGCACAAGGATTATATAAGTGCTGGTGCAGATATAATAGAGACTAATACGTTTGGGGCCAATAGATTTAAACTAGCTGTTTATGGCTTAGAGGATAGGGTTGCGGACATAAACCGACAGGCTGCGAAATTGGCCAGGCAGGCGGCAGGGGATAACATTTGGGTTTTAGGTGCAGTTGGACCTATAGGCGTGCCGCTGATACCGGTGAACGAGAAGGATCGCGGCGATATTTATGAAGCTTATAGGGAGCAGATAGAGGCATTGTGCTGCGAAGGCGTGGATGCTATTATAGCCGAGACGATGGGCAGCACGCTCGAAGCTGAGATGGCTATAAAAGCCGCTAAGGACGCGGCCGATATTCCTGTGATATGTCAATTTTCTTTATTGCCTGATGGCTTTGATTCTTCTGGCGAAAGCTTGCAGAGTGTAGCGGAGTTTCTAAAGCATTGCAACGCTGATGTAGTCGGATTAAACTGTGGCAGCGGTCCGCGCGACATGGTAGAATTTATGAAATTCATTGCGGAATATATGGATGGTTCTAAATTCTTATCCATACAGCCAAACGCGGGTTTCGCTTATTATGCGCAAGGCCGGCTTCAATACAAAGCCAAAGCCGATTACTTTGCATCGTATGTAAAGGACTATATTGGACTCAAAGTAAATATAATAGGCGGTTGCTGTGGTACCACGCCGCAGCATATAGCAGCAATGCGCAGCGTATTGGATGAGAACACGAGGCTTGAAACATCGAATACGATTACCGTGGAGCCTGGTACGATTACGTCAGAAGTAAGCCGATCCGAATTGACACAGCTTGGCATTGCAAGGACCGGTAATATTTTAGAAAAGATAGAACGGAAATTTGTTGTGACGGTGGAAATGGATCCACCTAAAGGCACGGATATAGAAAAAGCATTGGAAGGTGCGCGCGCCTTGAAATCCTGCGGCGTGGATGCCGTCAATATAGCCGACAGCCCCATGGCCAGGGTAAGGGTAAGCCCTATAGCACTGGCGACGCGCATAAAACAGGAGGTAGGTCTGGATGCTATATTGCATTTCACGTGCAGGGACAGAAATCTTATAGGTATCCAATCCGAGCTTATAGGCGCAGCCGTTCTTGGCATAAACAATGTGCTGGCTTTAACAGGGGACCCGCCTTCTATCGGGGATCATCCCAAGGCCACGGGTGTTTTCGATATAACATCGGAAGGGCTGGTATACATATTGGATGCCTTGAATCGAGGCCGCGACTATATGGGTAATGCCTTGGAGGGCAGCACAAATTTTGCCATAGGCGTAGCCTTTAACCCCAATGCCGATGATCCTGGAGCAGAGCTTGAGAAATTGGCTAAAAAAATCGAAAATGGTGCTAACTTCATACAAACACAACCCATATATGATATGCAAACCGTTGAAAAAATGGTAAAGAACATAGCTGATTATAATATACCGGTCCTTATGGGCATATTGCCGCTTAGGAGTTATAAACATGCAGAGTTTTTGCATAATGAGGTGCCGGGTATAACTATACCACTTGACATACGCCAACGCATGAAAAATGCCGGCGATAATGCTCTGGATGAAGGCGTGGCCATAGCGGCCGAGCTGATAAAGGAATGCCGGGGCATGGTTAGCGGCGTTTATATAATGCCACCGTTTGGACGGTATGATATGGTGGAAAAGATAATGGCCGAGATAGCTTGAGCAGTTAAGTTCTGTGCACCTTTTTTATTTATAGCATTTATTTTCTTGATTTTCGGTTCGTTGCTATCGTTGCTGGGTTTCTTAAAAGGAAACTAATCTTGAGGTCAATGCTTAACTAATGCAATCGAGTAGGAGGCGGCGATTAGCCGCCCTCTCATGCCACTGTACGTACCGTTTGGTATACGGCGGTTCGGTTGATAAATATGCGTTTTAGTGGGGTGCCCTTAATATTACTCTAAAGCAAAAAATAACCAAAAAGGAACTATGTTACTATGTATTCGGAAAATAATCCTTAAAAAATAACATACGATGTTAGAATTCAATACTAAGTTATGGAATAATAAGAGCTTATATTCGCAACCACTTTTGCTTTATTATAGGCTATAGATTTATATAGTGGTGAACTCATACTGATTAAGGGGAACAAAAGCATGAAAACGATACAAGTTCAAATGCTAGATCGTAATATTAATTCTGACTGGTGGAAAAAAATTATTCAATATTTTGCAAAACAAGGGGATAAATTTAAAATCCGTTGCTGGAATGAAGAACACGAGGAAATTAAAAAAGCTCAATCTTATGGTCGTGTCTCTCAAAATGGGAGTGATTTTGAAACCTCAATTCAAGGTATAGTATCAGATAATATGATAAAAGAGATTTTGGCTATGCCTGAACCGCAGGACAAAACCATTTATAATAAAATGACCGATTTTTTCACATTTTATGTCGAAAACAAGATTTCTAGTGAACATTACGGCACGGAATTGTATTTATTTAACGTGTCTGATGATGATATAGAAACTTTTAAAAAAATCATGTCCCCATGGTGGGAAAGTTTTAGCATTTCGATAATAGAAGAAGGAAAAATGAATGATTAATGATATTCTTTATCGCAAATTATACAAAACAACAATATACAGCGATAACTGAATTGGTGAATAAGTTTTTGACAAAGATACCTTATCGGTTCGTAGCAGATCGTTTGTTTATTCTTGGTTAATATTAGGGCAAGCTGCTGCTATAATTTGGGGGAAAATATTATTGCCAACAACCTTGATATTGTGATATACTTCCATTGAATGGTTTATAATTTACATTATTTAGGAATAAGGTGATCTAATGCAAAACAAAATCCTACTTGTAAACCTATCTAAAATTGGCTATGCTCTGGTGCTTTCAGCTATAGGGGGATATCATGGCTATTACCTGCAATATGACCATACCTTTCTCTTTCTATGGCTTAGCCTTGGGTGCTGTGGCTTAGCCCTATTAGGATATAAGAACTACAAGGTTTACCAGGCGACCAAAAACATATTATTCTTTTTATTAGATGCTATTTTTGCTTTAATGTTTTTTTATTTGCCCTTTACTATCTCTTTACCGAGGGGGTTGTCAATTTTTCTTCCATTGGTCGTCGGCGCAGTGATTTCCGTGATATTGATAAATATAACGTTCCATCCATGGAAAAAGTCGTCGTAGATACATATGATGCAGCTATAATGCTTTACGCTGCTGAAATACGAAAAAGCCACGACCGGTAGGTGGCAGAAAGAAGTATCAGCTCCCTGTAGGAAAATCGCCTGACCTTGCTAAAGAGGTGTTGGCCGCTGCTAAGAAGTTCGAGCTGAAAATATGTACAGCGCAAATAACTCTGTGGGAAATACTGTTGCTAAAAATGTATCTGCATGGTAAAATGATGTCGGCATTAATGTTGATCGAAAGGGCAGAGATGAATATGGTTTTGCAAGTACGCGAACTTAAAAAGTCTTTTGGAAAGACTAAAGCGGTGGATGGTATATCATTTGCTTTGGAGGAAGGGCAGGTTATAGGCCTGTTGGGACCTAATGGTGCCGGCAAAACCACCACCCTCAAATGCATAGCCGGTTTATTGCGCAAGGATGATGGCAGCGTGACCATAGGAGGGCTGGATCACCGCGATGACAAGGCTCGTTTCAGGATGGCGTATATCCCGGAGGCGCCGGATATATACGATATGCTGACTGTATGGGAGCATATGAAGTTTATAGCCTTGGCCTATAACCTCGCTGATTGGGAGCAGGAAGCCGAAGCACTGCTGGAGCGGTTTGATCTCAGCGATAAACGAGGGGGACTGGGAGCACACCTATCTAAGGGCATGAAGCAAAAAACTTCCATATGCTGTGCCTTGCTGCACCATCCTGACGTTCTGCTGTTCGACGAACCGTTGGTAGGCCTTGATCCCAGGGCAATGCGTCAGCTGAAGAACGCCTTTTTTGATCTTAAAGCCGATGGCAAAACACTGCTCATAAGCACGCATATGCTTGACACGGCGCAAAGCTTATGCGATAGGGTATTGGTGATGAAAAACGGCAGATTGATAACTGAAGGCACCGTAGAAGAACTCAGAGAGCAGATGAAAGCGTCCGCGGACAGCACGCTGGAGGATCTGTTTTTGGAGGTTATGGCCGATGAGCAGCAATAGGGTGTGGAAAGAGCTGCGGGCTTTATTCTTTTTGGATTTCGCCAAATTTAAAAATTATCTGGTCGATGCTGCCAGGCATCCGGGAAAGCTCATAGGACTTTTACTGCAATACGGCCTACAGTTCGTCTGGCTTTTGCCCCTTTTATTTCTCCGATCGAATAAACCTACCGTACCGTGGGCTTTGAGCTTGGATGCTTTAGGGGCGGGCGTAATGGCTTTGCTCGTATTGATTTTTTTTAGTGGTATGAATAAGGCTTCGGTTAAATACGCCCCTGGCCAATACTCAATGGGCGATGTCAATTTCTTATTTCCGTCGCCTATCAGCCAGCGCACGGTATATGCATGGTCCATGCTGCGAGAGATGATCTCATCACTTTATCTAGCGCTGATTGGCGTAATATACCTGCCTTTTATATCGTTGTTGATAGGGTTGTCCATGGACGCTTCAAAGCTGGCTTATACGGCTATAACCATAATAATCATATCGGTATTGGCGTCAGCGTTGAACTTTTTCATATATTCGGTGTCTCATCGCTTTGGTATAGGCAAGATCATTAAAATCGCCATACGCTTGATGACCATAGGTTTATTGGCATATACGGCGTGGGGGGCATTGACAGCCGACAGCATATTGGAAGGATTGCTTGTAACCGTCAACGGCTCGGTATTTTCGAATATACCGGTGATAGGCTGGGCAAAAACCCTGATTATGTCACCTTTTATAGCCATATCGTCGCCATTGCCGCTGCTCTTAGGATTACTTGCGACTGCAATAATTATCGTAGTATTAGCTGTTCATTTTGCAGTGGATTATTACGAGGAGGCGATCAGCGTTGCAGAATGGGTTAAGTCTGTTTCCAGCGGAAACATTGAAACAACGGCTAGCAGCGAGGAACCAAAGAAAAAGGGCAGGCATGTGGATGTGGGTTGGAGTACCAATGGGCCTTGGGCATTTATATGGAAACAGGCAGTGGCCAATAAGCGAGCCTCGAGGTTTATGATACTAGGTTGGGATCAGTTGCTCCTGCTGATTGTCGGCATAATATTTGGTTTTATAGCATCGGCGGATTTTAGCGAGGTAGCTGGTTACATTATAGGTTATGCGACTACGTATGTACTGTTCATAGGGAGCATACCGGTAGGCTTGCAATATGAGCTGCGAAAGCAATACATTTATACGCTGCCGGGAAGGCCGATGTATAAAATCCTGGCAATCAATACGCTCTCGTCTGCAAAGGCGGTGATCAGGGGCGCTGCGCTTGTCCTGCCCATTTGGATCCTGGCAAAGCTGAATATCTATCAAGCTTTAGCAATATGGCTGTTTTCAAGTTCAGTGGATATAATGACCCTTTTTAGCGGTGTCCTGATAAACATAGCCCTGCCGTTCTATGATGCGAAAAATATATTGCAAACCTATTTGCGTATGGCAGTACAGGTGCTGTCCATGCTACCTGCGATATTGCCGGCCATCATAGCAGGCGTCGCCATGAACAGCATGGTTGCGCCATTTTACGCTTTTGCCGCCGGTACGCCGGTAGCACTGGCCCTGCTGCTGTATATAGCGGAGAAACTGTTTGCGCGCATGGAGATGAAATAGCTGTATGCGGGAAAACCGCACGTACGCTTCTGTGAGGGGAAATAGGCAATCTCCTCACAATAACAAATTATTGGAAAGGAGTGTCGAGACTGTCTACTCGACGAGGAGCTTTATGAGTAAGCGAATGCGGAATATTTTAATAAGATATTAATAATATATCCCATATAAAGCTATCATTTACAATTGCGGCTGCTTCTGCCGGACCACTCTCATTGCAAAAGGTCGAGGTAGGGGTAAAGGCTCAAATACTTGCGAAAGCAAGTCATATAAAGCATTACAGGTCATTAGTATATCAATACTTTTGACACTACATATATCTGACGGGGGAGAAATAAATGAATAAAGTTTTCAATATCATATGGGATTACATAAAAACAAAAAAAGCGACTACTTTATTCGCCATTATTTTATTTTTAATGGGAGCCGGGCTGGCTCTTGTACCAGCAAAAGTTATTCAATTAATCATCGATGACGGCTTTGGTCAAAAGAATTTTCAGAGAATTATTGTTTTATGCATGGTTCTATTGGCGGTTTACATTGGGAAAGTGATTAGCGATTATATTACTCAAAAGCTGTTTATTGATATGAGTAGTAGTTTGTTAAAAATCTTAAAGGATGAAATCTACAACAAAATATTGAGTTTGGACATGTCTTTTTTTACGAAAAATGAAGCAGGTTATATAAATGCACGGATGAATGAAGTAAATTCCATCGATAGTTTATTTTCAACTCAGACGCTAAGCTTGCTGTCAGGAATTTTTCAATTCATTTTTGCGTTCATTGTTTTAGCTTCTATAAATTTGAAGTTCTTACTTATAATGATTATCCCAATACCATTCTTTTTTATTTTAATAATAAAGGCGACTAGAGTTGTTCAAGAACAACTACAAAAAGCGCTTGATAGTAATGCAAATTACTCTGGGAAAATCAATCAATCAATTTCAGGCATGGAGATAATTAAAACGCAGTCTCTGGAAGATGCCGAAAAAAAGAAAATAGCTCATTATAACGATGCTATGATAAAAAATACAAGAAAGCAATCTAATACTTTTAATGAATTCTCAGGGATTATAACTTTTTTAAGTTATGTATTGACTGTGGCTACATATATCGTTGGTGGATACTTTTTTGTTAGAAATGAATTGACATTGGGCAGCTTTATGGCGATATCAGCCTATATCGGCAAAATATATCAGCCTGTTTTTACTTACTCTAGTACAATCCTTATTCTTCAACCAGCGATCGTTTCATTAAAAAGAGTGGGAAATTTCTTCTTTTCTGAATTATATCAGGATCCTCCTTCTGGCAACAAATTAATTGATCGTATTGAAAATATAAAATTCGAGAATGTCTCGTTTAAATATGATGAAATGGATAATTATGTTCTGAAAAATCTCAGTTTTGAGATAAAAAAAGGAGAAAAAATTATATTGCAAGGGCCAAATGGTAGTGGTAAAAGCACTATTGTTAGATTAATTCTCCAGCTATATCCTGTTTCTTCGGGCAATATTTATGTCAATAATATTGAAATTAGTCAAATAAAAAGAAGCTCTTTAATAAAACACATTTCATATGCGGCACAAAAAAACTTTTTATTCAATGATACTATTGAAAACAACATATTAACTGGCATAGAAAACTATGATAAGGAGAAATATGACAGTATAATTTGCGGGTTGGGTCTCAAAGAGGTTATTGACCGGATTCAAAAAGAAAATAATGGTCTTATTGGGGAAGGAGGAAGTTATCTCTCTGGCGGGGAAATCCAAAAAATAGCCATAGCAAGAGCTATGGTTTCGCATAATGATTTTGTAATATTAGATGAAGCTACTTCAAATTTAGATGCTAATTGTAAAAAGTACATTAAAGATTATATAAAATCCTCAGATGCTACTTTCTTAATTATCGATCATACAGGTTATTTTGATGATATTTGTACAAGAAAGATATCGATCTAATGAAGAGTCTCAAAAAAGCAGGATTACCATTTTGATTATGGGTCGGCTTTAGGAAAGTCAAAACATTCGAGTCTTTAACATATAACCGGTATACCGAGCTATGCGAATTAACAGGCCAACGGCCGGTGGAACTGGAAGAGCTGGGTTGATACAAGAAAGTGCAAGAACGCCGGCAACCACATAAAACAGAAAATAGCTTGCTAAAATGAGTGATGTGAGCTATAATTCTGCTTTAAGAGGGAAGGAGGAGAAATAATGTTTCCGTTAACCATATGGGAAATGTTGGTGAGGATGGCGTTGGCTTGTGTGCTGGGCGGCGTTGTTGGTTGGGAGCGTGAGGTGGTGCAAAAGCCCGCTGGCTTTAGAACGCATGTGTTGGTATGCGTTGGATCGGCACTTACAATGCTTATATCAGTTTTTATGTACAATCGCATGCAAGCCGTATCGGCCACATTACCGGATCCTGCTCGTTTGGGAGCTCAGGTGATAAGCGGCATAGGCTTTTTGGGTGCGGGTACCATAATAAAAGAAAGCCCAAATATAAGAGGGCTTACCACAGCGGCCAGCTTGTGGGCGGTGGCGTGCATCGGCTTGGCCATAGGCATAGGCTATTACAGTGCTGCTCTGGCTTCCACTGCATTTGTGGTTATAATATTGGATGTATTTAATAGGCTGGAGGATACCAAGATATTTGCCCCCAAACAAACTATGAGGATAGCTGTTTCTATTAAAGACCAACCGGGGCACCTCGCGATACTGGCGCAGGCACTTGGGGATATAGGCGTATCGATTAACAATATAAAAATCGAGCGCCATGATGGGGAAGACGAGGTACTGGTATTGCTCAAACTAAAAATGACAGAGAATGTAACGCAGCAGGATATTTTCAATAAGCTCTACGATATAAAGGCGGTAGGTAAAATAGAACAGATTTGACACAAAATAATTTTGAATTTTGTGCAACCTTTTCGCCATCTTAACCATCTAATATACAAAGGAATTTTTTATATTAAGGAATGGTTAAGATGGTGAAATCCGCAATTAAATTACTCATTGCTGTATTTTTATGCCTGTTATTGGCATCGTGCGATATTGTACCAGATCGCCATATACCGCCGAGCGATATGCCTATAATTCCGCCGGAACCGGAAACCACGGCGAGCGAAAGCCTATACTATATCTTTTTAAATGACGGTTGCTGTTGTTCGAACGTAGTTACATACTTAAAGCCGGCCTCCCTGGCTATGCCATAGGCAAGGTCGAATTTATAGGCTATATAATCGGTGCTATGAGCATCGGAGCCTATAGTAAGTATTTCGCCTCCCAGTTCTTTATAGCGTCGAACAAATTCCGGCGTAGGCATGGTTGAATTGAGATTATAGCGAAAGCCGGATGTATTTATCTCTATGCCCTTACCGTTTTCTATGAGCCATTTTAATATAATATCCAATATATCGGCATAATCGCCATATTTCATACTTTTATCATCATAATTTCCATATCGGCGTATGAGGTCTATGTGACCCAGCACATTGAACATAGGGAATGATTTTATGCAATTGTACATATCTTCAAGATATCTTCTGTAAGCCTGTTCTTTGGCTTTTCCACGGCAAAAATCGCCATTGTGCAAATCAAGCTTGTCTACTACGTGCGTTGATGCTATAATATAGTCGAACTGATAAGAAGATGCTACTTCGAGCGACTGCTGCAGCGTGTGAGGCTGTAAGCCGATCTCTATGCCCTTTATGACCTTGAGGCGAGGGGCATATTTTGTACGCACTGTGTTATATTGCTCGGTGTAGAGGCTGAAGTCTATCATGAATTGATCGTCGAAATTAGGGTAATCTACATCAAGATGGTCTGTGAATGCTATCTCTTTAAGCCCGAGTTCTATGGATTGCCGACAGGCTTGGTCCATAGTCATGTTGGAGTCGGTGGAAAAATTAGAATGTATATGGTAATCGTACATAAAAAATCCTCCGCAAGTTTTGGTAGTGTCTTTTAGAATTGTATTACTGTATATGCAGAAATGTCAAGGGATATAAGAATTATGATATAAGGAGAGATGATGATGGAATCGGATATAAAAGAATTACAGAAACATTTGACATATAAAACCGAGCTGGCCTGGGATGCCATCGGTGAACAGCGTGACGAGGTTTTTCAATTCTGTGAGGGTTATAAGGATTTTTTAAGTTATAGCAAGACCGAGCGCCGGTGTGCTAGTGAGATAAGGCGTATAGCTGAACAAAAGGGTTTTGTGCCTATAGAACAGCTAAAACAGGACAATGCCAAGCTTATGCCTGGCATGAAGGTATATTATATGCAGAGGAATAAAACGATAGCTCTGGCGGTAATAGGCAAGCAGTCGCTGGAGAGCGGTTTTAATCTTATAGGATCGCACATAGACTCGCCGCGGTTGGATTTAAAACAAAAACCGCTTTATGAAGATGAGGGGCTGGCATTCTTTGATACGCATTATTATGGCGGCATAAAGAAATATCAGTGGGTTATAACGCCGCTGGCCATATACGGTACTATAATAAAAGCTGATGGGTCTAAAGTTGAAATAAGCGTGGGCGATAAAGACAGCGATCCGGTCTTTTGCATCACCGATTTGCTGCCCCACCTGGCTAAATCGCAGATGGATAAAAAGATGTCGGAAGGGATAACCGGGGAAGGTCTGAATGTATTGGTTGGCAGCATGCCGCTCGATGTATCTGAAGAGGAAAAGGATAATATAAAAGAACGGGTTAAACTTGCTGTGTTACAAATGCTACAACAGAAGTATGGTATAACCGAGGAGGACTTCATAAGTGCCGAGATAGAGTTAGTGCCTGCATTTAATGCACGTGACCTTGGCTTTGACCGCAGCATGATCATTTCCTACGCCCAGGATGATCGCGTGTGCGCTTATACATCATTGCAAGCCCTTTTGTCGCTTAATAACCCCGATAAAACATGCGTTGCGCTATTTGCAGATAAAGAAGAAATAGGCAGTGTAGGCAATACAGGTATGGAATCGGTGTTCTTGGATCGCTTTGTATCCGAGTTGGTGGCATTAGATGGCAAATACAATGAGCTTATGGTCAAGCGTATTCTCTTAAATACCAAGGCGTTGTCGGCCGATGTGAGCGATGGTTTAGACCCGAATTATGCTGAGGTGGAGGACAAACGCAATGCTGCGTACATAGGTAGAGGCGTCGCTATAAATAAATATACCGGTTCGAGAGGTAAATATGGTGCCAGTGACGCACATGCAGAATTCGTAGGTGAGGTCCGCAAGGTGTTTAATGATAGCAACATAGTATGGCAGGCTAGCGAACTGGGCAAGGTGGATGAAGGTGGCGGAGGCACTATAGCGATGTTTCTCGCACGCTACGGCATGGATGTGCTGGATTGCGGTGTGCCACTCTTGAGCATGCACGCACCTTTAGAGGTATCCAGCAAGGCCGATGTGTATATGACCTATAAAGCGTATAAGGCCTTTTATGAGAAGGTAAAGTAAAAAGCAAAGGCGCAAACGGGATTTGACAACCCGATGCGCCTTATATTATAATATATGTACTTTAGTGATTTATCACTTTATCACAATAAAGCGATTAGAGTGGAGAATGGATGGAAAGCTGGAAATTGCATATACCGGAGGGTACTCAGGATTATCTGATCGATGAGTGCTATAATAAAGAAGAATTAGAGCATAAACTTACCGATCTATTTCACCGTTGGGGATACAGATCTGTGGAAACGCCCATATATGAATACTACGATGTCTTCAGTGACAGCAGCAAATACAGGCATCAGGAAGAGATATTGAAGTTTGTCGACCGCAACGGCCGTATAGCGGCGCTGAGACCGGATATGACGGTGCCAGTGGCACGCATGGTGGCCACAAAGATGGCATCGGAGCCTATACCGCTAAGATTATGCTATTGCGGCGATGTATTCCGCTACGATGATCTGCAGGCAGGACGCCAGAGGCAATTCACACAGGTTGGCGTCGAATTGGTTGGCAGCACTTCAGTACTAGCCGACGCTGAGCTCATAGCGCTGACCATAACCGCCCTTAAATGTGCCGGATTGGATAATCCTCATATAGTCATAGGTCAGGTCGGTGTATTTAAATCCATAATAGAAGAAAGCGGCGTCGATCAGCCGTATGCTCAGCGCATAAGCCAGCTTATAGACCAAAAGAATATACCGGCGCTCGCGGCTTTGCTGGATGGGGCTGATATCGATGACAATTATAAGGAAATATTGCTCGGTTTGCCTCAATGGTTCGGTGACGTGGACATTCTCGATAAAGCTGAGGTGATGGTAAAAGAGCCGACCATTATGGCAGGGCTGGATAACATATATGGAATATACGATGCGCTGGTCCGGTGGGGGCTGGATGACTTAGTATCGGTGGATTTAAGCATAATACCCGACCTCGATTATTATACGGGCATGGTGTTCAATGCTTTTGTAGCTGAACTGGGTTATTCCATATGCGGCGGCGGTCGATACGATAATCTGTTGGCCAACTTTGGTACTGCATTGCCCGCTACTGGATTTGCCATAGGCATAAAGCGCCTTATGCTGGCATTGGAAAGGCAGGGTAAGCTGAGACCTGCTCCGCCGTGCGCCTATCTAATAGTTTATGATGAAAGCGGCATGAAGAAAGCCTTTGAGCGTGCCGCACAATTGCGACAGCAGGGCTTTGACGTGATTGCAGAGGCCGTAGAAGATGTGGGAGATGCTGCCGCCTATGCGTCAGAGAGAGGGATAAAGAATGTATTGCATTTTTGCAGGGAGGATTGAAGTTTGAGCTATATAACTATAGCGCTGGCAAAGGGCCGGCTGGCTGATTTATCTATGGATCTTTTAGAACACTGCGGCATAGACTGCAGCGAGGCGCGCTCATCCTCGCGCAAGCTCATATTCGATGATGACAATAGTGGCATCCGTCTGATACTAGTCAAGCCGGTGGACGTGCCTACGTATGTCGATCACGGCGCTGCCGATATAGGTATAGCCGGTAGCGACACCATTATGGAATATGGTGGTTCGCTTTACGAGATGCTGGATCTCGGTTTTGGCCGCTGCCGCATGGTGGTGGCAGGCCCCGATGATAAGAATGGCGGCATCATAAAAGCCAATATGCGTGTGGCTACAAAATATCCCAATATAGCGGCTGATTATTTCAGGCGCAGGGGTCAAACGGTGGATATAATAAAACTTAACGGTTCGGTGGAGCTGGGCCCGCTGGTAGGCTTATCTGACGTTATAGTGGACCTGGTCGAAACAGGCAGCACGCTGAAGGAGAATGGTTTACATGTGATAGATGAGGTTTGCCAAGTCAGCGCCCGCCTTATAGTAAACCGCGCCAGCCTCAAGACCAAGCATCGGACCATTATGAATATTGTAGAAGCTGTAAAAGCATTCGTACAAAAAGGAGAGTGAAACGGATTGATAAACTTCATAGATTTGAGAAAGCAGAATAAAAACGACTTCATAGCCCGTTTGCGTTCGCGCTCGCAGCTTAGCCGCGATGACATAAAAGCCTTGGTCGAGCTCATAGTGCAGGATATACGCGACAGGGGCGATAATGCGCTGCTGGAATACGAGAAGCGCTTTGACCACGTGGACATGTTACCTGATTCGATCAAAGTGGCGCAGCATGAAATAGACGATGCTTACGCTAAGGTAGAACAGCGTTTTATAGAGGTCATAAAAAAAGCCGCTGAAAATATAAGGGCATTTCACAGCAAACAACTCGATAAATCGTGGATGGTAAATGGCGAGAACGGTACTATAATGGGCCAGATCTATCGTCCATTGGAATGCGCAGGCATATATGTACCGGGCGGCCGCGCGGCCTATCCGTCATCAGTGCTCATGAACGCCATACCGGCGCAGGTGGCAGGAGTGCAGCGTATAATAATGGCCACGCCACCTATGGAGGACGGCAGCGTGTATCCATATACGCTGGTGGCCGCTAAAGAGGCTGGCGTAAATGAGGTATACCGCATGGGCGGGGCGCAGGCCGTAGCCGCTATGGCATTTGGTACCGACGCTGTGCCCAGGGTGGATAAGATAGTAGGGCCGGGCAATATATATGTTGCCATGGCCAAGCGCGCAGTATATGGATATGTCGATATAGACATGATAGCCGGGCCGAGTGAAATACTTATAATAGCCGACAGCAGCGCCGACCCTGCGTTTATAGCGGCCGATCTGCTGTCGCAGAGTGAGCACGACCCCATGGCATCGTCGATACTCATAACCGACGACGATGGATTGGCTGCCAAGGTGGCTGACGAGGTGGAAAAACAAAGCGCTGAGCTCTCGCGCTGCGATATCATAGCGCAATCCCTGTCCGATTATGGCTATATAATACTGGTGCGAGATATGAGGGAGGCAGTGCGATTGGCCAATGATATTGCGCCCGAGCATATAGAGCTTATGGTCAGCCAACCGTTTGAAATGCTGAGCGGTATAAAAAACGCTGGTTCGATATTTTTAGGCCGATATTCCCCCGAGCCGCTGGGCGATTATATGGCAGGGCCCAATCATGTGTTGCCTACCGGCGGTACAGCGAGGTTTTATTCCCCGCTCAGCGTCGACGACTTTATAAAGAAATCCAGCTTTATATATTATTCCGAAGGTGCGTTATCCACTATAAAGGATGATATAATAGATTTGGCACAATTTGAAGGGCTTACAGCTCATGCCAATTCGGTGAGGGTGAGGTTTGAATGATGGAAATGCAGCGTATAGGCGAGGTAACGCGGTGTACGGCCGAGACCGACATACATGTCAAATGGGTGTTGGATGGTGCCGGTACGGCGCGTGTGGATACCGGTATTGGCTTTCTGGATCATATGTTGACGCTTATGGCAAAGCATGGCCTGTTCGATATAGAGGTGTCGTGTAAAGGGGACCTTTACGTTGATGGCCATCACAGCGTTGAAGATATAGGCATTTGCATGGGGCTGGCTTTTGCCAGGGCTATAGGCGATAAGGCTGGCATAAAGCGTTTTGGTATATTTTATGTGCCCATGGATGAAGCATTGGTTATGGTATCGTTGGATATAAGCGGCAGGCCTTATCTGCATTACGATGTGGCGTTGGACGTGCCGTCCATAGGCCATATGGATGCCCAGCTTTTTGAGGAATTTTTCCGCGCGCTGGCTTTTAATGCCGGCATAACGCTGCATATAAATTGTTTGTATGGACACAATGCGCATCATATCATAGAAGCGGCGTTTAAGGCACTGGGTCGGGCTCTGGATGCGGCTGTAGGAAAAGACCCCCGCATAAAAGGCGTACCCTCTACCAAGGGGGTGCTGTAATGATAGCTGTCATAGATTATGGCATGGGCAATCTGCGCAGCGTGGAGAAGGCGTTTCAATATATAGGATTCGATGCTGTTATAACCGATGATCCCGCTGCCATAGCCGAAGCCGATAAGGCGGTGCTGCCCGGCGTAGGGGCCTTTGCTGATGCCATGTCTACCCTGACAGATCGCGGTTTGGATAAGGCCATATACAGCTTTATAAATAGTGGAAAGCCTTTTTTAGGTATATGCCTTGGGCTGCAGCTACTTATGGATACCAGCTATGAAAGCGGTGTTTATAAGGGGCTGGGCATATTTAAGGGTACGGTGGAGCATATACCGCCGGGCCTTAAAGTGCCACATATGGGCTGGAACGACCTAGAGCATAAGGAGGACGCACTATTTAATCGGTTGAGCCGGCATCCTTACGTGTATTTCGTGCATTCGTACTATGTCAATCCCATCGATGCCTCTATAGTGACAGCTACGGCGCATTATGGCATAGATATACCGGTGGCCGTACACAAAGACAATATATTTGCGGTACAGTTCCATCCCGAGAAAAGCAGCTCGGTAGGATTGAATATATTAAGGAATTTCGGGAGGTTAGAGGCATGATGATATATCCCGCGATAGATATAAAAGGCGGCAAGTGCGTGCGACTGGTACAAGGCGATGCTGGGCGCCAAACAGTATATGAGGATGACCCGCTAGCAGCGGCGCTGCGCTGGCAATCGGCCGGCGCACGATGGCTGCACGTAGTGGACTTGGACGGCGCTTTTGCCGGCGCATCTGCCAATATGGAGGCTATAAAGAGCATAGTGCTGTCGGTGGATATACCGGTGCAACTGGGCGGCGGCATGCGCAGCATGGATGTTATAAGCTATATGCTGGATGAGGTAGGCGTAAGCCGGGTTGTCATAGGCACGGCCGCCATCGAGCAGCCATCTTTGGTGGAGCAAGCCGTGCGGCGTTACGATAACCGAATAGCGGTGGGTATAGATGCGAAAGGCGGCATGGTGGCTGTGCGGGGTTGGGTGGATATAACTGGCGTATCGGCCTGCGATCTGGCCGGGCAGATGAGCGCAATGGGTGTTAAAACCATAATATACACCGACATATCAAAAGATGGTATGCTGGCCGGTCCCAATGTGAAGGCCATCGCTGATATGGTAAAATCATTTGCCGGAGACGTAATAGCGTCGGGAGGCGTATCGGATTTGGACGATATAAAGCGGCTAAAGGAGGCCGGCGCGGCGGGCGTTATAATAGGCAAAGCCTTATACGACGGCCGCATAAACCTTGAAGATGCATTGGAATTGGAGGAATAATCATGCTCACAAAGCGTATAATACCATGTTTGGATGTTACCGGCGGTCGCGTGGTAAAAGGGGTGAATTTCGTAAACCTGAGGGATGCCGGAGATCCTGTCGAGATAGCGGCATATTATGACAAAGCCGGGGCCGACGAGCTGGTGTTCCTGGATATAACGGCATCATCGGATGACCGCGCCATAATGCGCGATGTGGTGGCGCGCACGGCCGAGCAGGTATTCATACCATTTACGGTAGGCGGCGGCATACGCGGCATAGAGGATTTTCGCGACATATTGAAATTAGGAGCCGATAAGATATCGGTTAATTCGGCGGCATTGAAAAGGCCTGAGCTCATATCCGAAGCGGCGTGGCGTTTCGGCAGCCAGTGCGTCGTCGTGGCTATAGATGCAAAGCACAGGGATGATGGTAGCGGTTGGGATGTTTACCTGAATGGCGGCCGCGTTAATACTGGCCGCGATGCGCTGGAGTGGGCCGTTGAGGCCGAACGCATGGGAGCCGGCGAGATACTGCTTACCAGCATGGATGCCGACGGTACAAAGGACGGATACGATATAGAGCTGACCAAGGCGGTGGCGCAATCGGTGAATATACCGGTTATAGCATCGGGGGGCGCGGGTAAACTGGAGCATTTCTACGATGCTATAGCAGAGGGTATGGCTGATGCTGTGTTGGCCGCATCGCTCTTTCATTATAAGGAATTGGAGATAATGCAGGTGAAACGATATCTTGCTGATAAAGGCATACCGGTGAGAATGGAGGAAGAATAAAATGGACGATTTTATAAGCAAGCTTAAATTCGATGATAAGGGCCTTATACCGGCCATAATACAGGATTATACGAATGGGCAGGTGCTCATGCTGGCCTATATGAACGAACAGTCGCTGCGTAAAACGATGGAAACAGGCCAGACTTATTTTTATAGCCGCAGCCGCGATGAACTATGGCATAAAGGCGAGACATCGGGACATTTCCAAAATGTAAAGGGCATGAGCTATGACTGCGACGCTGACGCCCTGCTTATAGAGGTCGAGCAGAAGGGAGCAGCCTGTCATACGGGACATCGTTCGTGTTTTTTCAATACCGTTATAGAGCAGCCCGATATCGCCAAAGAGGACGTGTTGGCCGAGTTGTACGATGTTATAGTGGATAGGAAGAATAACCCCAAAGAGGGTTCATATACCGATTATCTGTTTGAAAAGGGTATAGACAAGATACTGAAAAAGGTAGGCGAGGAATCGGCAGAGGTCATAATAGCGGCCAAAAATGGCGTGTACGACGAAGTGCGCTGGGAGGTGGCCGACTTATTCTATCATGTGCTGGTACTGCTAGTGCAGCAGGGTATGACGCTGGACGATATATACGCCGAATTGAAAGGGCGCAGGCATTGATAGACGGGGAGTATGTGCAGCGCATATTGGGAAGGGTTAGAAAGGCCGTACAGGATTTTGATATGATAGATGAGGGCGACAGGATAGCTGTCGGGGTGTCGGCAGGCAAGGACAGCCTGACGCTGCTGTATGCTATGAGCCGCCTGGCTTCATTCTATCCTAAAAGATTCGAAGCAATAGGCATAACCGTGGACCAGGGATTTCCGGGCGCCGATTTTGCACTTATACAGGAATTTTGCGATAGACTTGGCGTGGAATACCATGTTGTGCCATCCAACATAAAAGAGGTCGTGTTCGATATAAAAAAAGAGCATAATCCATGCTCATTGTGCGCCAATCTGAGGCGTGGCATGCTGAATACCGCCGCCCGCCGGCTTGGGTGCAATAAAGTGGCGCTGGCGCATCACAAGGATGATGCCGTTGAAACCTTTTTCCTCAGCCTATTTTATGAGGGGAGGATATACTGCTTCGATCCCAAGGTTTATCTTACACGCAGCGGCATAACGGTCATAAGGCCGCTTATATATATAAAAGAGGCTGAAACTAAAGGAATGGCCAGAAGGCTGCAGTTTCCGGTGATAACCAATCCATGCCCGGCAAACGGCAAGACCCAGCGCGAGGAGATGAAACGCTTTATCGATGGGCTATCGGCTTTTGGCCCGCAGACCAAAGATCTGGTATTCAACGCCATACGAAGAAAGCTGTGGATGGGGCAGTAAAACGTGTGATTTGGTGCTATAATATATTAAAAAGGGATGTGATGATTTCATGATGGATAGATGGGGGCCGGTGAGCGGCATCAGCCTTATCGCCATACTGTGGTTTATCTTTGAGATAGCGCTCATCGTAGCCGTAATAGTAGGTATTATATACCTTATAAAGCATTTATCGGGCAATGAAGGCCGCGGGACATCCGGGCATGACCAAGCCATGGAGATATTGAGGCAGAGATTTGCGCGCGGTGAGATAACCGAGCAGGAATATGAAGAAATGAAAGAAAAACTTAAAAGATAGGGGCGAGGTATATTGGCGACGGATTCGAGACAAGATATGCTAAACCGCCTTAAAACAATAAAGGGCCACATAGGCGGTATAGAGCGCATGATAGAAGATGGCAAAGGATGCCAGGAAGTCTTGCTTCAGATAGCGGCGGTCAAAGCTTCTTTGGAGAAGGTGGGTTATTCCTTACTGGAGGAACATGCCGTACAGTGCCTGGTTAAAGATAATAGCGGCAAGGTCGATGCCGATGAAGTGACCGAGTTGATCAATACCATATTGAAATTTGCGAAATGAGCTGTCAATAGCCTATGAAAATGTCACTATGAGCTTTAAAATATTGCAGGAGGTTGCCCTTCATATTAATGTTCTTTGATGAGATTTTATCCATGAAAGCAAGAAGGCTTTCTTTGACAGCTTACAGCAGATCATTTATTTGTTGTCGGTTAATGTTAGAGCAAGTTACTGCCATAATTCGGAGCTAAATGTTCTTGTCAATGACTTAGTATTGTGATATACTTCCATTAAGAGGTTCCTTCTCCAATTTTGTTTTATTGTATAGAGGTAGGAACTGCCGATCTAAATTCCACGGATTTTTGGACATTTTCTGGGCACTGCTTTTTATATAAGCTAAAAAATTAAAAAATGGAGGTAAATAAACTATGTCAATCGAGCAAAAACAGCAATTAAGCCAACAGCAGCTTGCCGTGCTGACAACTGAGATGGAAAAGCGCAAGAAAAGCATCGGACTTGCCTACTTTTTATGGCTTATTCTGGGCACTTTGGGGATACATAAGTTTTATATCGGTCAAAAAACTTGGGGTATCGTCTATCTGATACTGGGCATACTGGGCTGGCCTACTGTTCTGATACTGGCTATACAGGGCCATGGTCTTGTCTGGATGAGTATAGGTTTGGTATTCGTCGCAGTGCTGGGGATACTGCTACTAATCGATGTGTTCACTATATCAAAACAAGTAAGAGAAGCTAACGAGAGGGAAGAAGCAGCAATAGTCAATAGGTTGCTCAAACAGCAGAGCTGAAAGAAGGCGATAGGATTCATTATTGTTATTAATCAATTTAATCGAAAGATCGCTTGGTTCCGAAAAGGCTAGCTTATAGCTGGCCTTTTGCTATATTATTAGCGATAAAAAAGAAATGCGTGATATTTTATGTGGATTGCTGCACTGGTGGTGGTTTTGATAACAGCTTATCTCACATGGCTGTGAATTTGGTGAACTAATTGCGCTGTCTTAAAAGGCAGATAAATAGCACCTTAGCGGGCATAGAAGAAAATATTTTACCCCATATACATGCCTGAAAATAGGGCATTCTTGAAAAGCAGAAAAGAGGCGCAAACCTTGAAATTTCAATGTTTATTGCCTATTTTAAATTCTTCAACTGTCAAAATTGGGATTTTATCAATATCAAACATACTGGATAAAAACGCCATACAACATAGTATTTCAAAATATGAACAAAATATTGGCCGAAAATCGGCTTGCTTAAAGTATTTCCCGGCTTCTATGGATCCTAAATTTTCAGCTGTTAAATCTCGAAACCCCGTTTATAAAAATGCCAAAATATATCTTTAGATATATTGCAAATATTTGTTTAGAAAGGTAAAATAAAGATGGCCAGTAAGAGTGTCTCAGCGTTGTTTATTATAAGGGAAATAGTGATGATATTTTTCTTTATAAATAACGGCTTTATTGAATATAATCATTACTACAATAAAAGACTCTCAAAAACTGA
>JASGMM010000089.1 GCA_030156435.1 Clostridiales bacterium
GTTCAAGGCACTGCGCCATCAGGCAAAACAGGCCGGCGATATGATAGCCCCTTGCCCGCAGCTATTAAAGGCCCGCGATGCTCAGTCGGACGTAGGCGCTACAATACCAAACAAAGATGAAAATCAGCGCGAGGATATACAACGCATATTAGCCGCCAATATGAAACGGACGCAGGAATGTTGCCGAGTGCTGGAGGAATTCGCCAAATTATATTCTGACGAGGCCGTCTCTATATTTAAGACTATGCGCTATAATTTATATACGCTGGAAAAAAATATATACGATATTATGGAGGAGAGAAAGCTATGATAGGACAATTACTGGAAAAAGTACGGCATGAAAAACCGCTAATACATCACATAACAAATCAGGTAACCATCAACGACTGCGCAAATGCCACGCTATGCATAGGTGCTTTACCAGTCATGACGCATGCCGTCGATGAGGTTGAGGAAATGGCAGCGGCATCTAGCGCTCTAGTGATCAATATAGGCACACCCACACCGGATCAGATAGATGCCATGGTAGCCGCCGGCAAAAAAGCAAATCAATTGAATATACCGGTTGTATTGGATCCCGTAGGCCTCGGAGCAACCAAGTTGCGCAACGATACCATAAAAAGGATATTGGATAACGTCCACGTATCGGTGATAAAAGGTAATGCTGGAGAGATAAGCATATTAGCCGGGCAAGGCGGTACCGTAAAAGGCGTGGAATCAATAGGGCAATATGATAATATAGAGGCCTCATGCCACGATGCAGCAAAAATATACGATTGCACAGTGGTTGTCACCGGCTCTGTGGACATTATAGCCGACAGCAATTGCATACTCATGGTCAAAAACGGCGATGCCATGATGGGGCGAGTGGTGGGCACGGGATGCATGGCAGCATCGATGCTAGGTTGCTTCGCTGCCGTGGAGAGCGATCATGTGCAATCCTCGGCTGCGGCCATGGCCTGCTTTAGCATAGCCGGACAATTAGCAGCTAAGAGAGATGATGTAAAAGGCCCCGGCACATTCAAGGCTGCGCTCATGGATGAACTGTGTGGCTTGAGCGCAGCTTCAGTAGAACAATATCTGAATATAGAGGAGGTTGTGATGATATGACACAATTGCAGGCCGCCAAAAACGGCATCGTAACGGAGCAAATGAGGGCCGCAGCATCAGCAGAAGGCATGGAACCGGAAGAGCTGCGCAAAGGCATCGCCGACGGCACTACAGTGCTACCGGCAAACATAAACCATAAAGGCTTAAAGCCGATGGCTGTAGGCAAAGGGTTGAGCACTAAGGTAAACGCCAATATAGGCACATCCGAGGCTTTTAACGACCTCGCCGTCGAGCTGGCAAAACTCGATATGGCTATCGACGCCGGAGCTCACTCCATTATGGATTTGAGCACCGGAGGAAACATAGATGATATACGCCGGGCCATTTTAAACCGTTGTCCGGTCATGCTGGGTACAGTACCCATATACCAAACCGCTGTGGAAACGCTGCGTTCCGGCAAGACCATAGTGGATATGGAAGTTGATTATATTTTTGATGTAATAGAGAAACAGGCGCAGGACGGCGTGGACTTTATGACGGTGCACTGTGGCGTAACTATGGAATCGATAGAGCATTTGAGGAAAGAAGGCCGTTTAGCCGATATAGTCAGCCGCGGCGGCTCCTTCATAACCGGCTGGATGTTGCACAACGATAAGCAAAACCCATTATATGAGCACTTCGACAGGTTGCTGGATATAGCGCTCCGCTATGATGTGACGCTGAGCCTTGGCGATGGCTTGAGGCCGGGCTGCCTGGCCGACGCCACCGACCGCGCTCAGATAAGCGAGCTGGTAATACTCGGCGAACTGGCCCAAAGAGCCTACGAGGCCGGCGTACAGGTCATGATAGAAGGCCCCGGCCATATGCCGCTCGATCAGATAACCGCCAATATACAGCTCGAAAAACGCCTGTGCCATGGCGCACCATTCTATGTGCTGGGGCCGCTGGTTACTGATATAGCACCCGGCTACGATCACATAACCGCAGCCATAGGCGGAGCTATAGCCGCAGCAGCTGGCGCCGACTTCCTATGCTATGTCACGCCGGCCGAACATCTTGGATTACCATCTGTCGACGACGTGCGCGAAGGCGTAATAGCGTCGCTTATAGCGGCTCATGCCGCCGATATAGCCAAAGGCGTAAAGGGAGCCATGCAGCGCGATATATCGATGGCCAAAGCGCGCAAGACCCTGAATTGGGAAGAGCAGATAGGGCTCTCCATCGACCCTGTAAAGGCCGGCCGCTATCGACATGAGAAAAACGCCGACGATGAAGAGGCCTGTACCATGTGCGGCCGCTTTTGCGCTATGAAGTTGGTATCGGAATATTTGAAATAGGCTTAAACATATATGCTTAAGCCGTTGCATCCTTCACACTAATAGCTGAGTAGCTATGCCAGTATGTCCTTTTTCTCAAATACGAACATGGATGATGTTATAAATATCAGAGCCCAGACTATCAGGACCACGACTGCCATCGCAACGGAAACCTGCGTACCGGAGGGAATATTTATATCTATGGGCAGGTTGGATGCCGGCGTTAGGTATTTCCAGAACAGGTAGTTCGGCCACGTGGCTTTTATCACGCCAAGCCCTACTTGCCCGCCTATCACAGTACCGAGGGTCGCGCCGATCGCTGCTCCAGAATTATTAAGAAGTGCCGAAAATAGCATGCCCAGCCCTCCGACACACGCAAGGGAAAGCCAGTTCAACAATGTTCCTGAAAGTATATATTGCCATAATGGCATATGTGAGGATGCAGTCATGTCTATGCTGCCATTGATTATTTTAGGCGACAGTATCACAGGCTGCGACAGGCTTCCGAATCCGTAGAGTATGCCATCTGCCAGATAGCCGAGGAAAAGTGTATATGCGAGGACTATGGTTGCCGTCAGCATAATGCCTATATATTTACCGAGCGTCACCTGCCAGCGCGATACCGGCGTGGTCATCAGAAGTTTTATGGTCCCTTCGCCGGATTCTTGAGCCAACGTTTCGGCAGCGATATATGCTATCAAAAGCACCATCAACAGTGCCATTTCCTTATTTATAGTATCGGCTACAAACCATCCGGCATCATTGCCGTTAATAGGTATATTATTATCGAGGTGATATTGAAGTACCTGGATTTGCATCTTTGCCTCATCGGGCGTCGGCAGTTTGCCCTCCCATTCACTCGGGGCCTGGCCGTTCACTATCCTTTGATAATCAGCGATTTTATTATTAACGTTGTCCTGCCACGTTTTATGGGCGCTGCCTGAGAGATAAAACTCGCCGAAAGTCATCATAATCACTACGGCGGTAACGGCCAATAAAAGTATAGCTAGCCTTCGTTTAAAAATCTTTTGCGTTTCATTATGCAATATGGATGTAAACATCTTACCTCACTCCCTCCACTCTTTTATCCAAATACGAAGTTTCATTATCAACAAGCCTAAAGAATATATCCTCTAACTCCTGATCGACCATTCTAATATCCTGAATATCTATATTCCTCGACGCCAATAGCCTTATAATATCAGCCATTTCGATTCCATTGCGGAGTTCCAATTGAATCTCTCCATTCTTTATGGTTCCGTTTAAATTAAATGAATTTACTATGAGAGCCAATGTTCTTTCAGGTTCATCGACTTTTAGAGAGAGCGTTTTATCGGATAGCAGAGCAGATACCTGATCCTCCGCTATTATTTTGCCGTTGTTTATTATACCCACTCTATCGGCTATCATCTGCATTTCGTGAAGCAGGTGGCTGGAAATGAATACTGCCATATTATCCTCTTTTGCGAGCGATATGAGTATATCCCTTATATCCTTCATGCCTTGCGGGTCGAGGCCGTTCATAGGCTCGTCGAGAATAAGGACTTTAGGGTTGCCTATCAGCGCCTGAGCTAAGCCGAGCCTCTGTCTCATGCCCAGCGAGAATGTGCCCACCTTTTGATCAGCAGTATTTGGCAAACCAACCTTGACCAGCAAGTTATAAAGATAATCTTCATTTGTTTGGCCTTTTAGCCGTGCAAACTGTTTTAAGTTTTCCATAGCGGTCAGATATTTATAAAGTTCTGGATTTTCAACGATGCAGCCAATGTTTTTTAACGCTCCTTCTCTGTTCTCTTTTAATTTAATAGCGTTTATATATACATCCCCCATAGTAGGGAAAATAAGGCTGGTCAACATCCTTATTGTCGTCGTCTTTCCCGCGCCGTTTGGCCCCAGAAAACCATATATCTCTCCTGGGTAAACCTTAAAACACAGATTGGACACTATCGTTTTACTCCCCAATGTTTTGCTAAGATTCCTCGCTTCCAATATCGGTATATTATTGTTCATCGACATTCCTCTTTCTAATCAATAATTTGAGGCCCCCGAAGGGGCCCCGGTTTTATTCTTCGACTTCCTCCTGAACATTGTCGTTATCCACGCCTGACTCGTTTTCAGCGGCCTCGCCCTTGTCCTCGCTATCATTGTCCGAGGCAAGCACTTTAGCGTTGCCTGCGTCAACTTTTACTTCTACAGCCTTCGACGAAGTATCGGTAGCCGTGACCTCATATATCAGGTAACCGTTTTCATTACCCAATGAGGCGTCCTTTATCGTGTAACCGGGATACGCTGCCGATACGGCCTTTATGGCATCGTCTTTCGTAATTCTAGCCTTCGCCGCGATGGCTGCATCCTCCTGTGCCTCGCTTTGGCTGTCCGCCGTTTCGCCGCCGTTTTGATCCTGTTGCCCTAAAAATATAGATGCTTTGTAGCTTGGCGACTGCTCCTGTGTCTGTTGGACTGCCGGCGGTTTTTGTGGCGCTGCCGAAGATTTATTCGGGACAGCAAAACCAACGAGGCTCCCTAAAACCACCGCTCCTGCCAGAACCGGTATAGCCGCTTTCCTCAATCCTTCTTTTGCCAACATAAGTATTACCTCCACGTAGTTTTTATTTGAGCTCTTCGCTCTTCTTCTATTATCACATTTCATCATTAAAATACCATTAAAAGAAAATTAGAATTTTTTAATGTTCCTTTAATATTCATAGGTTATAATTATAGCAAGACATTTGTTATGGAGGAATCAACTATGAGGCTACTGGTTGTAGAAGATGAACCAGCATTGTTAAAATCGATAGCGATGCGATTAAACGAAGAAGGGTACAGCATTGATACTGCTGAAGACGGAGAAGAGGCACAGGATTTTATCGAAACAGCAGAATATGATTGTATAATATTGGATATAATGTTGCCCGCAATCGATGGATTGACCATTTTAAAACGACTCAGGAACAACCGCGTGAATACACCTGTTTTAATATTGACAGCCATGGATGCTATAGATGATAGGGTAAAAGGCCTTGATCTCGGAGCAGACGACTACCTTGCAAAACCTTTTTCATTCGATGAACTTTTAGCGAGGATCAGGGCATTGCTCAGAAGACAGGTAGAAACGAGGGAAACGGTAGTTACGATAGCTGATCTGGCGCTGGACACTATATCTCATACTGTAATCAGGGATGGGAAGAATATCGAGCTTACAGCTAAAGAGTACTCCATACTCGAATATATGCTCAAAAATAAAGGTCGGCTCCTTACAAGATCCCAGATCGCGGATCATGTTTGGAATTATGATTTTGACGGTAATTCAAATATAGTCGACGTGTATATTCGCTATTTGAGAAAAAAGATCGATGACAACTTTGACAACAAATTGATTCATACCGTCAGGGGCAGCGGGTATATATTGCAGGACAAGGAGGAGTCATGAAAAACTTAACTATAAAGACCAAATTGACCTTTTGGTATACCTTCATGCTGGTAATCCTTTTAATGATATTCAGCGCTTTTATATACATCTCCATGTCCAATGCGATGTTACAAGGCGCAGAATCCCTCATAAAAGCCCATGCCGCACAAGTAGCCTCTATTATAGAAGTGGAGAATGGAAACGCAAGGTTTGATGAACCTTTCGAACTCACTACATCGGGAACATATATTACTATTTATAATAGCGATAATTCAGTGATCGAGGGTAGTAAAGTACACCCTATCATAACCGATATGAAGCCTT
This sequence comes from Clostridiales bacterium, assembly GCA_030156435.1. Taxonomy (GTDB): domain Bacteria; phylum Bacillota; class Clostridia; order Mahellales; family Mahellaceae; genus Mahella. The sequence goes on from JASGMM010000089.1 coordinate 6,100, forward strand.
CGTTTAATGTGGTGAAAAATATAGAAATCAATGATTCAATATGGCTTGTATATGACCAGCCAATCTATGATAACAACGTCTTGGTAGCATGGGTCAGGGCCAGCCGCTCCCTCATGCCGGTGGGAGAAGCCTTGAAAAATCTCCGCACCGTCATCTTCGTCGCAATACCCCTATGTATGCTTATCGCTATAGGGGGAGGCCTCTTCCTGTCCGGCAGAGCATTAGCACCTATCGATCACATCACAAAGACCGCAAGGGCTATAGGCCGTGGGGACCTTTCTCGAAGGTTAAATTTACCAAACATAAAGGATGAGGTGGGTAATCTCGCCACGACATTCGATGAAATGCTCGATAGGTTAGAAACCTCATTTAAAAAAGAAAGGCAATTTACATCCGATGCATCTCACGAGCTTAGAACGCCCGTAGCGGTTATAACAGCACAAGCAGAGGATGCGCTTGCAGGTAATAGAGATATGACAAGCTACAGAGAAGCACTGGAAACAATCCTCAAAGAAAGCAAAAAAATGGGTAATATCATATCTCAACTGCTTATGCTTACAAGAGGCGATGAAAAAAAGTATAAGCCTGTTATAGAGGATATCGATCTCGTTATGATTGCGACTGAAGTGCTCAATGAGATGGAGGGGCTCGCAAGCAAAAAAAATGTCAGTTTATATCTCGACTCACCGAACGAATTACATGCAATGATGGATCAAACCCTTATAACACAGCTTTTCATAAATCTTATCGATAATGCCGTTAAATATAATTATGATAACGGATGGGTAAAGATCAGCCTGAGCGGGAATAAGGATAAGGCATATATATCGGTAGAGGATAACGGCATCGGTATATCAGATGAAGATATACCTCATATATTCGACCGTTTCTACAGAGTGGATAAATCCAGAAAAAGCGATGGCACGGGTCTTGGCCTCTCCATAGTAAAATGGATCATTGATATTCATAAAGGGAATATAAGCGTTCAGAGCGTGGTCGGCAAAGGAAGCAAATTTATAGTAAAATTACCCAAATACAATGGAGAGGAGGACTTAAAAGCATGATATCTGCTATCGCACAATGGATAAACCAAATGATTCCTGTTTTTTTGCAGTATGGCCCTATCGGGCTCTTCATATTGTCCATAGGCGAGGTATTTATATTGCCCGTGCCTCCCGATGCCGTGCTTATACCAATGTCGCTTTTAAATCCGTCCAAAGCTTTATGGTACGGCTTCATAACCATCGCGGGTTCTGCTATAGGCAGCGTTATGGGATATTATATAGGCAAATGGGCCGGGCGCCCCATATTGGCGCGCATGGTTAAACCGGATATGATGCAGCGCATAGAGAATCTACTCAACGAGCATGGTTCTATGGCCGCCTTGCTCATAGGTTTTTCTCCTATACCGGATAAGCCCTTTACCATAGCCGCAGGTATATTCCGCATAAACATCGTATCTTTTGTCGTATGGCTGACCATCAGCCGCGGCATACGCTTTATGGCCGAGGTATTAACCATCATTTTCTTTGGCAAAACCGCAGTTACCCTTGTGCAACAGTATTTCGGCCCTATAAGCGCCGTGATATGCATTATTGTCGTTATAGCCATCGCATTTCGGTATAGAATGAAAGCCCACGATAGGGAATCTTGATCCCACTGGGTTCATAAACCCCAGTACCTGGTGACCTGCGCAGTATCCGGCCGCCCTGCCCGTTTTGGGACCCAGGCCGGCGGGACCGGTTCCATCTCCTCTAGGCATAGCATATCACCTCCCTTCGATGTCATCTTCTTGCCCCACGCCCCTGGCCGCTTCTAAAACCCTCTGCTTGTCCAGCGCCGCCTCCGGCATATACTCGATGCACTATTCCTCCACATTTAGGGCATACCGTCTGTTTGCCACTCGTACCACTGCCAAAAGGAACTTCGAGAACTGGATGAAATGCCGATGCGGTTTCGCCATTGACACGCTTTATCCTGCGTGATAGAATAAGAAAAATTGAATAGACGACCACTGGGGTGCCGGATAAGGCCGGCTGAGATAGAGGACCGTTGAATCCTTTGACCCATTGAACCTGATCCGGTTAATGCCGGCGTAGGAATGTGGAATGCATAATATACAGGCCATGGACATCAGGTTCATGGCCTTAATTTATT
>JASGMM010000017.1 GCA_030156435.1 Clostridiales bacterium
CATTGAGTACGCCTACGCAATATTTCAAGGCGTTCTCCGGCTTTATATCATTTGCATCGCTTTATATCACCCGTTTCAGTTATATATTACGAATCGCAGAAAATAAATTTACAATTACTGTTTTGATTTTGTAACATTAATGGTCTTGTAATAGCGCCTGTAACCCCATGTATAAGGCCTGGCGCAGTACTTGCTGTTGATCGCCTTCAGCGGCATTCAGCTTATCTTCCATGTACTCTATGAATCGCCCTATTATATCATCCTTATGCTGCTCTTTTATATACTCGAGGTCGTAATCAGGAACGGTCTGATCTACCACAGATATGCTGAAATATTGCTCCCTCAAATCTTCTATTATATCGGCTATGCTTTGTTTGAGCTGTGGATCTAATCTGCCAGTGAGAGTGAACGTATATAGATTGAAAGAGCGGTTTTGCGGACTGTCCGAATCCAGTATGCGTTTTGCCACGTCCTCACTGGTTTGAGCGCCATCCAACGATATCATCGCGTTTATATAACGCCTTTTAGCTATCGGTATCAGATCTATACAGGCAGCGTTTTTATTAAGGTGGCCGGATATAATGCCATGGTATCCAATCTCGCTGCTGTCCAATGGCTCTATACTGCCTGCGTATGCCGCTAAGATATCGGTAGTAGAGTTGGCGGCATCCAAAGGCTGTATACGGCCGCTTGCATGGAAGGCATACGGCCTGTGTATATGCCCCAAGGCTACGTAATCCATACGCCATCCTATCATTTGTTGCATGGCTATGGGCAGATACGGCGATGAGGAGGACTGCATCAAAGCGTCGCCATGTATAACGGCTACGTTGATCCTCGATGTATCTATCCGGCCCATGTCGATACAATTGTCATATATTTCAGGCTTGTCCCACCCGAATCCATATACCGATATAGGTATGTCAAGCAGGTCTATGCGCTCGATAGATGGGGTTGTGAATATATGCACGTTGGGTGGCCAGGGCCAATTTATATAAAAGGACTTGCTGTGCACATAATCGTGATTGCCCGGCGATATAAATATGCGAGTCTCGGTGGCGCTGGCAAATGAGCGGCTTATATAGGCTATTATTGGCCGGGTGATATACTCATTTTCAAAAAGATCGCCTGTTATAAATAATAGTGGTATATGCTGATCTTTTGCCATTTTTAATACGGTCTTCAGTGCATCTATGATATCCTGGCGCCGTTGACGGGCGATGAACGAAGGTAAACCCTTAAACGGCGCGGCTATGTGCAGGTCGCCTATTTGCATAAACGGTATTTGCATCAGGCCACCTCCCGGTACAAAGGCAAATAGAAGGCAAAGGCAGTGCTTTGATTCGGCTGGCTTTTTACAGCTATATCAGAGCCATGGGCGGTCAATATGCCGCGCGCGATGGTTAATCCTAAGCCGGTACCATTTCGGTTGTGTTCTCCTCTGTAAAATTTGTCGAATATATGCGGCAGATCATCTGGCGATATGCCGCGGCCAGTGTCGCTTACCTGTATAAAGGCCTTACCATCGTGTTTTTCAGCCGATACGATGATGTGGCCCTGTGGCGGCGTATGGTTTATAGCGTTTTGTATGAGATTATAAAGTACTTGCTCTATGCGGCCTTCATCGGCATATACGATTATATTATCATCAGCGGAGGCTGTTAGCTCTATCTGATTTTTAGCTGCTGCAGCTTCAAATCGCCGGCAGATCTCATGTATGCATCGACTTATGCTAAAAGGATGGGGATTTATGGACAGCGACCCTGATTCCAACTGCGACAGATCTAACAGGTCGCTGACCAGCTTTTGCAACCTGGCGGTCTCATCGAGGATGATATCCACGTACTGCTTTTGTTGTTCCGTATCTTTGACCACCTCATCTTTTAAGGCCTCGCTATATCCGCGGATCAATGATAGCGGCGTGCGCAGCTCGTGCGATACATTGGCGATGAGGTCGCGGCGCATTTGATCCAACTTAGCCAGCTCGGATGACATATAGTTTATGGCTGAGGCTAACTGTCCCAGTTCATCCTCGCCTTTTATATTCACTTTTTTGTCGAAATGGCCGGCGGCTATATCCAAAGCTGCGTTTCTCATTGCGGCGAGAGGACGCGATATATAGTTGGAAAGCCATAATGCAAATAGCATAGCTATGAGCATGAGTATCACGGCCAGCCAAAGCGTACGCATGTTTATAACCGATACGACGCTGAGCAGGGTTTCGGCCGGTACGTGCATGACCACTGCGCCCGCGATCTGTTGTTCTATCAATATCGGCGTAGCGGCCACTATATTTTCGGTATAGCGCATAGGCATATTGCTCTTGTATACGACGGTATTTCCGGATAATAATTGTGAATAATCTCGGCGCGACAGCATGGCGGGGTTATGCCCCCGTCCGTTCATCATGCCCATCATGCTGCCTGACTGGCCTTGTACAAGATCGTCGCGGCTCAATATGGTTATGCCAGCGTTTAAAAAGCGCGAGATCATGCTCACCTGTTGCTCGACCTCATCGGAGCTTTGGGCTGATTCTATCATCGATGCCAATTGTTGAGCGTTTGCGGCCATTTGTTGAGCCTGCTGATCGAAATAAAAGCCTTGCATCAGCTGCCACTGAAATATCATGAATACGGCAAAGACCAATATTATAAGCAGCGATATAGCACTCCATAACCTCATATAAAGCGTTTTAAACCGAATCATCGAATTTGTATCCCACTCCCCATACGGTAACTATATAACGGCCATAATCGCCTAGCTTGCTGCGAAGGTTTTTGACATGTGCGTCCACTGTACGCGAATCACCATAGAAATCATATCCCCATACATGATGCAGCAATTGTTCGCGTGAGAACACTTGCCCGGGATGGGAGGCTAAAAAAAAGAGAAGATCGAATTCTTTTGGCGTAAGAATGATATCTTCATCGTTTATGGTTACCCGACGCGACAATGGTTCTATTGATAAACTTTCATATTTGATCACATGGTCCTGCGCATTTGCGTTGCCGCGGCTGCGTTTTAGCAGAGCTTTTACACGGGCCACCAGTTCTTTGGGGCTGAATGGCTTTACCACATAGTCGTCCACGCCAAGATCGAAACCGAAGAGTTTATCGTTTTCTTCGCCGCGGGCTGTAAGCATTATAATGGGTACTTGAGAGCCTTGCCTTATCTGGCGACATACCGTCCATCCGTCTACATGAGGCAGCATTACGTCAAGTATCACAAGGTCCATCGGATACTGTTCAAAGAGCTCAAGGGCTTGTTGCCCGTCAGAAGCATCTACCACCTCAAATCCTTCGTTTTGCATATAAAGGTGCAACAATTGCCGCATCCTTTCTTCATCCTCTACCACCATTATTCTAAAACCGGCCATATCAGACTCCTCACTAGTTTGATCGTAATTATTATAGCATAGCCCATATAAAATAGGTAGCGTCAAATGCGTATTTTTTACGTTTTATTCACAATTCCATAAAACTTTCTTCATGCATATACGTTAATATATAATTGAAAACAGAAACGGGAGGTGAAATTGATGAACAAAAAGATATTTATGATAGTAGCCGTAATAGCAGTGCTCATAGTGGCGGCGGCCACTGCGTTGGCAGCCGATGAACAGCCGACAGTGCAGCAACCTGTGCAGAATGCCGATGCTCAGCTTACGCCGCAGCAACAGCAGGAGATAGATGCGCTATATGAGCAGATGCAGGATATACGCAACAAGATTATTGACAAATACGCTGAATACGGCACTATAACCGATGCTCAGGCCGAACAGGCCAAGGCCAACAGCGAGATTATGATAGAGCGCATGAAAGAGAGAGCGGCTGAAGGCTTTGCAGGCTGTGGCGCAGGCTACGGAATGAGGGCCGGTAGAGGCCGCGGTGCCGGTTTTGGAGCTGGTTTTGGCAATAATGCGAGTGCGGTACAATAACAAAATAGCCGGGCATTTACCCGGCTATTTTGCTGTCATCTTGATGGCGATGGCATCATCGGGCTTTTGTTCTCCCGGCAATATGGCGGCTATAATACCAGTATAACTTGCGCCGCGGCGCATATGAAAGGCTATGGCCGATGCTATCTGGCGCGGTACGTATGCTATATCAGAGCCGTAATCGGTATATATATGCACTGCATTGGGGTCATGGGTGTTATTAGGCTCGGCCTCGAATACGACGGGTTGACCGACGTCAAGGTATTTCATTGCACTAAAGCGCCCGTCGTGGCTCATGCCAGCTGGATGAATATAGAATTCACATCCCGATGTGCCGTAGATACGTTTAGGATCCTGTTCAGGCAAACCCAAAAAGTCAGCGGTCAGAAATGACAAATCCCTGTGCTTATGCCAATTACCGTAGTCGGCCTCGGCGAGCAGATTTAGACGCATGTCATCGGTCAATACCCTCTGTAACAAGTGGCTTTCGGATAGCGAAAGACTATCGCCGTCGATGATATCCAGAGCCATCCATATAGCACCGCACCATATATATGGGAAAGCAGTGCCGATGCCGTGTACGCGCTGTTTCCACAAGGCATGTTTATCGCTGCTGATTGCCTGACCTATATATTCCAGGGTATAAAAGCCCTTGGCCGATGGGTTGTATATGCTTTCATCTGCTTGCCCCACCTCGTCGCTCAGCAGCTTTTTATAATATGCCATGTCGATTATGCCGTCCTTTTGCCTTTCTTCCAAATCGACGATCTGAAATCCCTCGTCGCTTACAGGACGCAACACCACTGTCCATACGGTGGCGCTGTCGCTCAACAGATCCGAACCGCCCAGCCATAGTTTGTAATCGTTGTTCATGATAATGCCTCCGTTTCTTTTATACGTATATATTAGCACGCAGCATTGCTATAACGGTTGCATATCACATAAAATTCAGAAAAAGTGAATCGTTATGTAGAGACGATTGCTGCACAGAAAATTGGTATTGACTAATGCCGGCATGTTTGCTATACTGATAAAGCAGTAGACAATTGGGAATGCGGTGGAGAGATGTCCGAGTGGTTTATGGAGCTGGTCTTGAAAACCAGTGATACCGAAAGGTACCGGGGGTTCGAATCCCTCTCTCTCCGCCATATCGAATCGTGGAGAAGTACCCAAGTTTGGTCGAAGGGGCGCCCCTGCTAAGGGCGTAGGTCGGGAAACTGGCGCGAGGGTTCGAATCCCTCCTTCTCCGCCAAATAAAGATCAACAAAAGACTCATTGTTTTTTAAATGCCTATATAATAGTTCACACGTTACAATCCAAAAATATCCTGTAATAATCCCTTCCATATCGATGCATAATACATTTTGGTAACACACCGATTATATAATCGAAAAGGAGGTTATAAATATGCCCAATTTAACATCTAAAGAGCTGATGCAGTTGGAGGATCAATTAAACGGCGAGGCGCTGCTGGTGACCAAATTTAAAAATTATGCCAACCAATGCACCGATCCGGAATTAAAGTCGGTATTACAGCAGATAGCGCAGAAACATCAAAACCATTATGCTACTTTAATGAGACATTTACAATAAAGGAGGAATGCAACTATGCCACAGAATCAGATGGGTTTCGACGATAGGATTATAGCCGATGATTGTTTGACATCTCAGAAAACCGCAACCAGCAATTACAATATCGCTTGTACCGAGGCGGCTTCCGAGGATTTACGCGACGATTTGAGAAATATACTCAACGATGAATTGCAAAATCAAGCCATGATATGGAATGTGATGAACCGTAAGGGTTGGTATCCTGTAAAGCAAGCCAATCAACAGGATATATCCGCTGCTCAGCAAAAATTCCGCAACATGCAAAATCAAATACAGCAATAAAGACGACGGATACCGGTTGAATATAATCGGTATCCGTTTTTATTTTTTGCTGTACTTGGAAAAACAAAGGCCATGTGTTAAAATAAAAGCATAGAGTTAAAGGGGGTGTACATACATGCAGAAATGGGTTTGTACTATATGCGGCCATATCTATGATCCGGCTGAGGGAGATCCTGAGCGCGGTTTTGCGCCGGGTACGCCGTTCGAAGACCTGCCCGAAACATGGACATGTCCTGAATGTGGTGCCGCTAAATCCGATTTTGAGCCGCTATAAGAAAAATAAGGTAGGATATATGTCAGTTAATCATATATCCTACCTTATTATTATGAATAAAGTGTCTATTCAGATATCCCACAGGCTCAGTAAAGTGCCTCAACGGTCACTGAATAAAAGTGATTTATTGAGAAAAAATGTGAAAAAATTAGATATATAAATATAATTTAAGCTAATCGCTTTATATGCTTTATTTCCCTTTGTAATTAGCTATAATCGATGTTGCAATATAATAATATTTGAGTATTATTATAACTGTAGTTAGCACTCACTGATTGAGAGTGCTAACAAAAAATAATATAATAAAACATAAAAGGAGGTTGGTATTATGGCAAATATAATAAGGCGTGATCCATTCTATGAGATGGATAGACAAATAAATGCTTTAAGGCGCAATATGGATAGGATTTTCAACGATCTTTTGGGTGGTGTTGGAGACCTTATACCGTATAGCAGCGAAGCCGATGTGTTCGGCGATATTCGCGTGGATGTCCTGGAACGCGATAACGACGTACTTATTAAGGCCGATGTTCCGGGGATAAATGAAAAGGACATCGATATAGAAGTAACGGATAATGACGTTACGATAAGCGGTAAATATGAGGAAGAGACCAAGGACGAAGGCAAGGGCTATATAGTACATGAACGCCGTAGCGGTGCTTTTAGCCGTACTATCCCTATGAACGTCGATATAGTACCTGATAAAGCTCAAGCTAAGTTTAACAACGGCGTGCTCGAGATCACTATACCTAAGGCCGAAGGTTCTAAGCGCAAATCTATAAAGCTTAAAATAGATAAAGGCGAGAATAAATAGTATACAATCATGAGCTCTGGAAATACTCCAGAGCTCGATTAATAAATAGGAGGTGTGCTATATGTTATGCGAGATATGCCATGAGAGGCCTGCGACAATCCATAGAACGCGTATAGTAAACGGAGTCAGCGAATCCATACACATTTGCGAGCAGTGCGCATCGAGGACTTCTATAAACAAACCGTCTTTTGGCTGGCGGAGTGACCTGGATTGGATAAGGGATTTTCTTCCGAGTTTTACGTTCTATCAAGACAAGGATCCGCTGCTTTCTTTTACAGAAGATGCTACGGCTGTGCTGCAACAGGCTTATGAAGAGGCCAGGCAGCTTGGGCATAATTACTTGGGTACAGAACATTTGTTGCTGGCGTTGTTATCGCCCGATGCCGGTATAGACGAATTCGTCGATCTTGATAAAAATACCGTTAGAAACGAGATAGAGCGTTTGGCCGGCAAAGGGTCTAAAGATGCCGGCAAGAATATAGAGATGACGCCCCATGCTAAGATGGCTCTGGAGGAGGCTTTGCGGGCAGCGCGTGAGATGGGCGATGAATTGGTCGAACCGGTGCATTTACTGCTTGGCATAATAAGAGAAGGAGAAGGTTTAGGCGCCAGGCTGCTCAGGGATCACAATGTCACGGTCGAGAGCCTTATGCAGAAGATAGGAGGGAGCAAACCTTCCTCAAAGAGCGTTAAAAACAACAAATATCCTACTTTGCTCGAATTTGGACGTGATCTCACCCAGGAAGCACAGGAGGGCAAGCTGGACCCCGTCATAGGGCGCGAGGATGAGATAAAGCGCGTTATACGCATATTGTGTAGAAGGACTAAAAACAACCCCGTATTGATAGGCGACCCTGGCGTAGGTAAAACGGCAATAGTAGAAGGGCTTGCCCAGCGCATAGTTATGGGCGATGTACCGGAAAATCTCATTAATAAACGCGTGATCGCCCTGGACTTAGGCGGTATGATAGCTGGTACAAAGTATCGCGGCGAATTTGAGGAAAGGCTAAAGAAGGTTATGGATGAGATAAAGCAAGCCAGCGATGAAGTCATATTGTTTATAGATGAATTGCATACGATATTGGGTGCCGGCGCGGCTGAAGGCGCCATGGATGCCGCCAATATGCTGAAACCGGCTTTAGCCAGGGGAGAGCTCCACTGCATAGGCGCCACCACAGTGGAAGAATACCGCAAATATATAGAAAAGGATGCGGCTTTGGAGAGGCGTTTCCAGCCGGTGTTGATAGGTGAGCCCACAGTGGAGCAAACCATAGAGATACTTCGAGGCTTAAAAGATAAATACGAAGCCCATCACAGGGTGACGATATCCGACGATGCCCTAGTTGCAGCGGCCACGCTGTCGCATCGCTACATCACCGACAGGTATCTGCCGGATAAAGCCATTGATTTGCTGGATGAGGCAGCGTCAGCGGTACATGTGGACTCTCTTTCTGAATCCGACAGCACTAAGACGCTGGAGATTGAATTGGAGCGCGTGCGCAAGCTAAAAGAAGCTGCGGTAAAAAACGAGGAGTATGAGAAGGCGGCCCAGTATAGGCAGCAGGAAGAAGACTTGAAGCGCAAGTTTGAGGAGGCGCAAAAGCAGAGGCATTCTAAAAAAGATGAGAATCATACACCGACGGTCACCGCAGATGATGTGGCGGCTATAGTGGCTGCTTGGACCGGCATACCGGCCAATCAGCTTGTGGAGGAAGAAGCGCAAAAACTGTTGCGCATGGAAGGTGAGCTGCATAAACGCGTCGTTGGCCAGGATGAGGCAGTGAAAGCGGTTTCGGAGGCAGTAAGGCGTGCGCGGACAGGTTTGAAGGATCCAAACAGGCCCATAGGCTCGTTTATATTCCTTGGCCCTACAGGGGTAGGAAAAACCGAGCTGGCCAGGGCGCTGGCGGAATTCCTGTTTGGCGACGAAGATGCCATGATACGCATAGATATGTCGGAATATATGGAAAAGCATACGGTGTCGCGCTTAATAGGGGCTCCGCCCGGATATGTGGGTCATGAAGAAGGCGGCCAATTGACCGAGGCGGTAAGGCGCAAACCGTACTCGGTTGTCTTGTTCGACGAAATAGAAAAGGCTCATCCCGACGTATTCAATATATTGCTTCAGATACTGGATGATGGGCGTTTGACAGACAGCCACGGTAAAACCGTCGACTTCAAGAATACCGTTATAATAATGACTTCTAATATAGGAGCAAGATACTTCCAGGCCGGATATGGCAAGGAAGAATTGGAGAAACTCATACATGAAGAGCTCCAAAGGAATTTCCGGCCAGAATTCCTCAACAGGATAGACGAAATTATAATATTCCATGGCTTGGAAAAAGAACATATGAGAGCCATTGTGGACTTGATGTTAGAAAAGGTACGTCAACAATTGCGGGGTCAGGGCATGGAGCTTGAGGTGACCGATAAAGCCAAAGATTATATCGCCCAGGAAGGTTATGATCCACAATTTGGTGCTCGCCCGCTCAGACGGTTTATACGCAGGCAGCTTGAGAATGAAATTTCCAATATGATATTAAAAGGCGATTTTAAAGACGGCGATAAGATATTAGTAGATCTAGATGAGGATAATAAGCTGGTGTTTACCGCGCAGAAGGCATAAAATAAAGCCCGGCAATGCCGGGCTTTATTTTATCAAAAACCGAAACGCTTTTTCAAAGCTTCATTTTGTCTGCGTATTTCTTGAGGCAGCCTGTCGCCGAATTTCTCCAGGAACTCGCTTTGGCTATTGACCTCATCGGCCCATACGTCTTTATCTATATTGAGCAGTTCCTTCATAACATCCTGTGAGATATCCAGGCCTTCTAAATCTATTGCGCCTTCTTCAGGTACATAGCCTATAGGTGTTTCAATGGCTTTACCTTGGCCTTTGCAACGGTCTATTATCCATAGCAATGCTCTCAGATTCTCGCCGAATCCGGGCCATATGAAATTGCCCTCGCTATCGGTCCTGAACCAGTTGACGTTGAATATCTTAGGTGGATTGGGTATGCGTTTCCCCATCTCCAGCCAATAGGCGAAATAATCGGCCATATTGTAACCGCAGAACGGGAGCATGGCCATTGGGTCGCGGCGCACGACGCCTACTTGCCCTATGGCGGCTGCTGTGGTCTCGGAAGCCATAGTAGCTCCGACATATACGCCGTGATTCCAGTCAAACGATTGATATACCAGCGGCGCTACCCTGGCACGACGTCCACCGAATATTATGGCCGTCAGTGGCACGCCTTGGGGATTCTCCCACTCAGGCGATATCGACGGGCACTGGCTGGCTGGTGCGGTGAAACGAGAATTCGGATGAGCGCCCTTCTCGCCACTTTCCGGTGTCCACGGATTACCTTTCCAATCTATGCCGCTCTTTGGCGGTTCGCCCATACCTTCCCACCATACGGTGCCTTCAGGCGTGAGCACGACATTGGTGAATATGGTATTCTTCTTTACGGTTTCCATGGCGTTGGGATTGCTCTTATAATTGGTACCGGGGGCTACGCCGAAGAAACCGGCTTCGGGATTGACAGCCCATAGCCTGCCGTCGGGGCCTACGCGGAGCCACGCTATATCGTCGCCCACCGTCCATACTTTATAGCCTTTTTTCTTAAATACTTCGGGCGGTACCAGCATGGCCAGATTGGTTTTGCCGCAGGCGCTGGGGAATGCGCCGGCTATATAATCGACATGGCCTTCCGGATCCTCTATACCTACTATCATCATGTGCTCGGCCATCCAACCCTGTTGGCGGCCCATGAAACTGGCTATCCTCAAGGCAAAACATTTTTTGCTAAGTATAACGTTGCCACCGTAACCAGAGTTAATGCTCCATATCGTATTATCCTCTGGGAAATGACAAATGTATCGCTCATTTGGATCCAGTGAGCCTTTTGAATGTAAACATTTTACAAAATCTGACGAATCTCCGAGTTGGTCCATAGCTACTTTACCCATGCGCGTCATTATGCGCATATTCAATACTACGTATATGCTGTCGGTTAATTCTACCCCGACCTTGCTGAAGGGCGAACCGACAGGACCCATGATATAAGGTACTACGTACATGGTACGGCCTTTCATGGAACCATCGAATAGTTTGCTTAATTTCTCATAAGTGGCTGCTGGGTCCATCCAATTATTGGTGGGGCCTGCGTCGTCTTTATTCCTGGTGCATATGAACGTGCGATCCTCTACACGAGCCACGTCGCTTACATCGGTTCTATGTAGGTAACAGCCCGGCAATTTCTCCTGATTTAATTCAATCAATTCTCCTGTTGCCAAAGCCTGTTCAGTCAGACGCTCTTTTTCTTCTTCCGAGCCATCTACCCATACTATATTATCCGGCTTGGTTAATTTGGCCATCTCATCTACCCATTGTGCTACAGCTTTGTTGTTATACATGCTTTTCTCCTTCCTTAAAGAACATATATGCTTTTATTATTATAATCCTACAAATCTAATTATATCAAAAAAGTCTTGTAATTGAAAGTACTTTTTTAAAATTATGCATACAGCATATGTTAAAAATTAGACAATGCCGATTTTATCCGTAAAACTAATATCGATGTGTATAAATATGCAACATTTGAATTACACAGTTTCGCTTAGGGCTATTTGGCGAATAAATAGCAACATAAGATTGATGTATGATATAATAAACACAAAGATATGGAAAACTACTGTTGACACGAACGTGTGTTTGCATTATAATTGTCTCAGGTTGATGGAAAAAATACCGGAAGGGGTGCCGAGCTTATTATGATAGACATGGAAACGTTACTGGACAGAGGTATAGCGGCTGTAGTTCCGAAATACCAGCAGGGCAGCGGCAATGTGGTGGAAATTATAACATCCGATGGCTTGGCGGCATCATATCCACATACAGTACAGTGGGCGTTAAGGCATATAGCACAATATTATGGCATAGACCTTGAGGCTATAAAGGCCCATTATGCAAAAATGCTCAATATTAAGCATAATTTGCCCATACCGATGGCTGTAGATGCTATATTTATGCCAGTCAAGGTACGCAAACCTGTTGTAGATGGCGATACTGCCTCAGGCTTCGTCAATATACTTCAGATAAATGATGTATGCCAGGATGATGAGGGCGTATATATAAAGTTTCGCTCGGGCCAGCGTCTCCGGGTGTTGCAATCAGTGAATACTGTGCGCAACCATCTCAGGGATGCTACAGTTGTGCGTCAGGATTTTTTGCGTCGCTATATAGAACGGCGGGAAAAATCATCAATATTTCATGAGATGGAGGAACAATATAATATGCCGGCTACAAAGGGCGATATAGCCGTTATAGCGGACAGGCTTATGGCGCTCATGAATCGATTGGGCCAATGAGGTGAGTGCGATATGCAGGAGATAGAATGCAGGGCAGAGAATATAGTATATACCAATGAAGCCAATGGTTTTACGGTATTGGAAGCCCGCTGGGGTAAAAAGATAATGACAGCAGTGGGATATATGCCGTATGTGGCAGTGGGAGAGCAGCTTCTATTGCGTGGACAGTGGGTGCTGCATCCAGATTATGGGCAGCAGTTTAAGGTGGAATCGTACGAATCCTATAAGCCTACCGATTTGAAGGGTATAGAACGTTATTTGGCATCAGGTATGATAGCAGGGATAGGACCTTCTACCGCCAAAAAGCTGGTACAGCATTTCGGCGAAAAAACGTTGGATATAATGCAGTGCGATCCCGATCGTTTAACCGAAATAGAAGGGATAGGCAAAAGCAAGGCTGAGAAGATAGCGGCATCTTTTGCCAAGCAGGCTGAATTAAGGCAGGTTATGGTATTCTTACAATCACATGGCATAACACCATCGTATGCGGTAAAGATCTATAATCAATACGGTACGGAGACACAGCGCATACTGTCCGAAAATCCATATAGGATGGCCGAGGATATATACGGTATAGGATTTAAGACAGCCGATCGTATGGCGCAAAGCCTCGGCATAGACCGCATGTCGCCATACAGGGTAGCGTGCGGCACGAAATACGTTCTGTCTCAGGCATCCAACGAGGGGCATACCTTTTTACCGCGTTCGCTGCTTATAGAGAGAGCTGTTGCTCTGCTGGAAGTGGATAACGATATGGTATCATCGGCATTGACGGCTTTGGCTATAAGCCGCGACATATTTTTCGAGCCCGATCAAGAAGATACTAGGGTATACCTTGCACCATTTTATTATGCCGAGACCGGTGTGGCGGCCAAGCTCTACAGCTTGGCTAGCGGGGTAGATATATGTGATGCGGCCGGTCTGGAAGAACGCCTAAAAGCCATACAAAAGGAACAGGGTATAATATTGGCCGAGCAGCAGCGCAAAGCTGTTATCACGGCACTGACCGAAGGTATAGTGGTGATAACAGGCGGACCAGGCACAGGCAAGACCACGGCTATAAACTGTATCATACGCCTTATGATGGAACAGGGGTTAAAAGTCGTGCTTACCGCTCCTACTGGCAGAGCGGCTAAACGTATGACTCAGGCTACCGGTTACGATGCCATGACCATTCACAGGTTGTTGGAATATACATTTTCCGAAGACGAGGGTGACAGCTTTCAACGAAACGAAAAAAAGCCGTTGGAATGCGATGCTGTCATAGTCGATGAGGTATCTATGGTAGATATAATACTTATGCATAATCTTCTCAAGGCTATGCGATCCGGGATGCGCCTGGTGCTAGTTGGGGATGCCGATCAACTGCCTTCAGTGGGACCAGGCAATGTGCTCAGAGATATTATAGGAAGCGATATAATACCAGTTGTCAAATTGGAACAGGTTTTTAGGCAGGCTAGCCACAGCATGATAGTGACCAATGCACATAGGATCAATCATGGTCAGATGCCGTATATAAACGTTAAAGACGGTGATTTTTTCATGGAGGTTAAAGAAGGGCAGAATCAGATAATGCAAACTGTCATTCAGTTATGCACGCAGCGGTTGCCATCTTATTATGGTTATGATCCATTAAAAGATATACAGGTACTATCGCCGATGAAAAAGGGAGTAGCAGGCGTATGGAATCTAAACGCTCAACTTCAGCAGCGGCTTAATCCACCGGCACCTCATAAACCCGAGAGATCCGTTAGCGAAATAATATTTCGGCTGGGCGATAGAGTGATGCAGATAAAGAACGATTATAATGTTCTTTGGCAGAAACGCGAAGGAGGAGAAGAAGGCCAGGGTGTATTCAACGGTGATGTCGGCTACATAGCTCATATAAACGATGAGGAACAATGCCTTACGGTGTTGTTCGACGATGACAAAGAGGTTGTTTATGATTTCGGCCAATTGGATGAGCTACAATTGGCCTATGCCATATCGGTGCACAAAAGCCAGGGCAGTGAATTTCCGGTGGTGGTGATGCCCATAGTCAGTGGGCCCCCTATGCTCATGGCTAGAAATCTCCTTTACACTGCGGTGACCAGGGCTAAAGAGCTGGTGGTTTTAGTGGGCAGATCAGAGCATTTGCGGGGCATGATAAATAACGATTTTGTGGTACAGCGCTATTCGGGTCTTAAAGAGAGATTGTGTGCTGCGAAAGCAGCTGTAGCAGCGGCGGAGCGATTATGAACTGGCGGACGCTGATAGAAGATGTATGCGATATAATATATCCTCCGGCTAATAAGTGCATATTTTGCAATCAAGAGGGCAAGCTGATAGTGCCGTACAGCATATGTGAGCATTGTTGGGATACGCTGCCCTTTACAAAACCGCCGCTATGCGATATCTGCGGCAAACCCATAGATAGCGCTAAGCTGCGTATATGCTGCGACTGCGCCAAATACAGCCGATCGTTTGTAAAAGCCGGTGCGGTTTTGGAGTATATGCCTTCAGTTCACGAAACAATATACCGATATAAATACAAAGGCCATAGCGAATTGGCTAAACCGTTAGGCTTGCTTATGGCGCATGTCGCGAGCCGGATAGCCTGGCCGGATATGGATGTATTGGTTCCGGTGCCGCTCCATTACGAGAGGCTTAGGCAGCGCGGATATAATCAGTCAGCGTTGCTGGCGCGATACATGGGCTATGAGCTTAATCTTCCTGTGTTGGACAAAGCATTGTACCGTTGCCGGGATACCAAGGCTCAGGCTACGCTGGATAGAGCTGAACGCCGTGCCAATATAGCTGGGGCCTTTGCGGTAAGTAATTTAAAATACACGGAAGGCAAAACGATTATGCTTATAGATGATATATTGACGACAGGAGCTACCGCCGATGCCTGCGCACAAGCGCTATTAGGAGGCGGAGCGAAGGCTGTTTATGTTTTTACATTAGCGACAGGCGTTTTAAAATAGGGTGACTATTTAAGTATCATTATGCATAGGCTAATCAGTTACCAAGCCTGTGAGATACCTGAACAGTCACAAAATAGGAGGGAAAGAGTTTATGGAACTGCGCAATTGCAGCCGGTGCGGCAAACTATTTGCATCCAATGGCGGAGCGCTTTGTCCTGCCTGCTTGGAAGAATTGGACGAACAGTATAAGGTTGTCAGAGAATACGTGTATACGCACCCTAAGGCTACTATACCCGAGGTTTCCGATGCTACAGGGGTGGAGGAAAAAATTATATTTGAATTTTTGAGAGAAGGCCGATTAGAGCTTAAGGAGCCGGGACTGGGTTTGGAATGCGAGCGATGTGGCAAACCGATAACCACGGGCAGATTCTGTGCCAGTTGCTTAAAAGAGTTAGAACGAGGCTTAACTGATGGACTGGTGCCTAAAGTCGTCGCAAAAAAGACCAAGTCCGAGGATAAACTGTTTATAGCAGATAGGATAAATAAACGTAAAGAGTAAATAAAAAATTATCTTATGCCGATATAAATAGTAAAGATAATCGTACAAAGAGGTGTTTAACATGCGTATAGAACCTGGCAATAATGCTCAGCGCATATGGCAGGTATATAAAAATCAGAAAATGTTGCTTGCTAAAGAGAAAGGTGTTCCCGATACGGCTAAGGACGATATGGCGCTATCCGATGAGGCGCGCTTGTTTAAAGATATAGCAGTTGCCGCTAAAGCAGCGCCGGATATACGCCAGGATAAAGTGGAAAGCATAAAAAACGCTATAAACAGCGGTTTATATAATATCGATGCAGGTAAAATAGCCGAAGGCATAATAAGCGAGATCGGTTTTGACCAAAAAGCGTAGATAGGATGGTATAAAAATGGATATAAAGCAGCTGATATCGATACTGCAGGGTGAGACTCAGGTCTATGATCAAATGCTCGAGCTATGCCGAGAAGAAACCAAGACCCTTGTAGCAGGGAATGTAGCGCGCTTGGACGAAATAGTGAAAATCCAAACCAACCTAATAAAACAGGTGGGCATTTACGAAATGCAGCGCGTTGAGTGCGTGAACCGCATAGCCGACGAATTGCATTTGGAGGCCGATAAAATAACTGTTTCAACTTTGACGGAAAAACTGGATGAACACGATTCTTCAGCGCTTAAGTCGATAGAGAAACATTTGAGCGCTGTATTGGCCGAGTTTAAAGATCTCAATGAGATGAACAGCCAGCTTATAAGGAATTCCATAGATTTTATAGATTATACGTTAGGTTTATTACTGGATGTCGCCGAGGAAATCAATTATGATGGCGAGGGCAAAACGCATAAGGTGCAAATAAATCCGGCTATGCTGGATCGGAAGGTGTGAGGTAGAGTATATGTCGTCTACATTTTATGGCTTGCAGATAGGCAAAAGCGCTATAAATTTACAACAGCAGGCGCTCAATGTGACCGCCCATAACATAGCTAATGCCGGCACGCCGGGTTACACGCGCCAGCAGGTTATATCCGAGGCTATAGTGCCGCCTAGCACTTTGGGTATGGGTTATATATACGGCCGATGGCAGGTAGGCGGGGGCGCTGATATACAGGAGATAAGACAATTGCGAGACGGCTATCTCGATGCGCAGTTCAGAAGAGAGAACCAGCTTTTGGGCCAATGGGAGGTGCGCAGGGATATGTTTCAGCATTTGGAAGGTATATTCAATGAACCTTCCGAAACTGGCGTAATCACTGTCGTCGATCAGTTCTTCAGCAGCTTGGAGGAACTGAGTAAAAATCCCGAAAGCATGAGCGTGAGGGCGCTTGTGCGTGAGCGCGGTATAACGCTAGCGGATACGGTGCAACATATATATACTCAGCTTGAGGGTTTGCAGCAGCAGGCCGATCAAGGCGTGGCCATTACTGTGCAGGACATAAACTCCCATATAGAACAGATAAGAGACTTAAATGAACAGATATTTAAATATGAACTCGGCGGTACCAAGGCCAATGATTTGCGTGACAGACGCAATCTCCTGGTGGATGAGTTATCCAAGATGATAGATATAACCGTAAATGAGGACATAGACGGCCATTTTAGCGTTAAAATGGGGGATAAGGAACTGGTAAATCATTTTGATATGCATGCGTTGGAGATAGAGCCGCGCGATGTGGGCGAAAAGCTGAACGAGGCCGATGCAGACGGGCTGCTTAAGATCATGTGGGATGGAGCGGATATAACCGCTGATATAACCGGAGGGCAGCTTAAAGGATATATAGACATACGCGATGGCATAGGCCCGGCGGCGGTAAGCGGCCAAAACGAAACTGTCGGCGTGCCATACTACATGGCTAAGTGGAATGAATGGGCTAAAACCTTTGTTACAGAATTTAACGAACAGCATAAAATAGGATACGGCTTAAACGATGCTACTGGCAAACTGTTCTTTGAACCGGCTGATGCCGCTGGATGGACTGCCAAGGATATGAAAGTTTCATCGGATATAGACGACCTCAATAATGTAGCTGCATCAGGCACAAACGATGAACCTGGCAATAATGGCAATGCTCTCGCGCTTTTGCAGATAAGGGATAAAGCCATTGCCTTTACAGGAGAAAGCGGTTCGTTTGAAGATTATATAAATTCGCTTATATCGGCGCTAGGTGTGGATAGCCAGCAGGCTATACGCATGGTGGATAACGAGCAGGCGCTTATAGGTCAGATAGAAGGCAAACGGCAGTCCATATCTGGTGTTTTGCTGGATGAAGAGTTAATGAATATGGTCAAGTTCCAACAATCATATAATGCGGCGGCACGGGTTATAACGGCCATGGACGAGATGCTGGATGTATTGGTGAACCGCGTGGGGATAGTAGGAAGGTAAGGAGGATGACGATTTGCGTATAACCAATTCTATGATGATAAACAACATGCTGAGGGATATGAGCGCCAACTTGAACAGGCTGGACAAATACCAGAGTCAATTGGCTACCGGGCGCAAAATACGCGTGCCATCAGATGATCCAGTAGGGGCCTCACGCAGCCTGCGGGCGCGCACCGATCTTGCACGCAATCAGCAGTATGCCAAAAATGTGGACGATGTTATGTCGTGGTTGGATATGACCGAATCATCGCTGACCGAATTGAACAGCGTATTACAGCGCGCCAAGGAAATTACGGTGCAGGGGGCTAACGGACCGCTGGCCGATGAGGACAGACAAAAGGTGGCTCAAGAGCTTGAACAACTCAAACAGCACGTTTTGCAGGTGGGTAATAATAAATATGCCGACAGGTATATATTTGCCGGTACCAAGACTACTGCGGAGCCGTTTGCGAGCGATGGCACATATAATGGTAACGACGGAGCGATAGAATACAATATTGGGCCTGCTAATAGCATAAAGGTAAATATAACGGGAAACGATGTGGATATAACCGGTATATACAATTTGCTTAATACTGTGCAACAGGGCCTTGAAGGGGACGATTCTGTCAACCTCTCGGCGCAGTTAGGCGAACTGGAAAAGAAACTTGATAATGTTCTGGAGCAAAGGGCTGCGGTTGGAGCTAGAGCTAATAGGGCTGAGCTGGTAAAGAACCGTTTGGCCGATGATGATATAACGTTCAATCAGCTCTTGGCTAATGTTGAGGATGTTGATATAGCGGCTGTATCCATAAAGATCAGCGAAGCGCGGTTTGTGTACGAAGCATCGCTGTTGTCGGCGTCGCGCATTATACAGCCGTCGTTGGCGGACTTTTTGAGATGAGGAAGTACATCTATGGTATTAAATACTAAACATTTCGGTGATATAGAGGTAGAAGAAAGCGGCATTATAATATTTGAGGAAGGATTGCCTGGTTTTGAACAGGCCCGAAAGTTTGTGCTGCTTTACGATGGGCAGCCTGATAGCCCGTTTTGTTGGCTGCAATCCGTGGATCAGCCGGATTTGGCGTTTGCGATGATCAATCCCGAGGCTATTATGCCTGATTATACGGTGGAAATAGACGATGACATCGTTGAGCGATTGGGCATAGAAAGCCCGGCTGATGTTATATATTATGCTATAGTGGTGATACCGGATGACATCGCTGAAATGACGGCTAATATGAAAGCCCCGGTAATCATAAATGTGCGCGAGAAAAAAGGCATGCAGGTTGTTATGGATAATAGCGACTATGATATAAGGTATAACGTTTTTTCAGATAAAAGAAAGGCGCTTAAATTATAAATGCTGGTATTAACGCGAAAGGTAGAACAATCTATAAAAATAGGCGACGATATAGAAATAACCGTATTGGGTATAGATGAAGATAAGGTAAGCATAGGCATCATTGCGCCCAAAAGCATGCCCATATACCGCAAGGAGATATATTTGCAGATACAGGAGGCCAATATACAAGCCGCTCAAAGCGACCCGCAAAGGTTGAAAACGTGGTTGGAAACGAAACATAATTAAGCATTAACATAGCTAGAGAAAAACATATGGGGAACGGGGCTGTTACCATATTATGGTGACGCTCCGTTCCTTTATTATGAATCGCAGTTTCTCACAACCATACTTGCTTTGCAAACTATTGGTAGTATAATAGGTGTTGTGAGGTGATAATGTTGGATAAATTACAGCAATTAGCAGCAATAATAAAAACATCTAATAATATCGTTGCATTTACAGGGGCAGGAGTATCGACCGAAAGCAGTATACCCGATTTTCGTTCGCCTAATGGTTTATATAATAGCCGAAAGTACGACTATCCGCCTGAAACCATAATCAGCCGGAGCTTTTTTATGAAACATCCAGATATTTTCTTTGGCTTTTATAAAAGTCAGATGGTCTATAAAGAAGCTCAACCTAATGACTGTCATAAAGCGCTGGCTAGATTGGAGCAACTCGGTAAATTGAAAGCCGTTATAACACAGAATATAGACGGCCTCCATCAAAAGGTTGGTTCTAGGATTGTGCTGGAGCTGCATGGAACCATTTACAGCAATCACTGCATGAACTGTGCCAAGTTTTTCGATTTGGATTATGTACTCAATACGCCTGGAGTACCGTTGTGCGATAAATGCGGCGGCATAGTTAAACCTGATGTAGTATTGTATGAGGAGCCGCTGGATTCGAATACATTGGCGGAAGCTGTGAGATATATATCCAAGGCGGATGTGATGCTGGTGATGGGCACCAGCCTTGTGGTATATCCTGCAGCAGGCTTGATAGATTATTATTCGGGCGATAAATTGGTGCTTATAAATAAAACGTCTACACCTTATGATTTTAGGGCCAATATTATTATACATGACAGCGTAGGGGAAACCATGCGCAGCGTTATGCAAATGGTTGATATTTAAATAGAATTTTTTCTCGTTATACTGTATAATAATGATAGCTTAAGTTATTTTACAGAAGGAGATGTGTATTTATGGATATAGTTAAAGTAAAAGATTCTATTTATTGGGCAGGTGTTAAAGACCCGGATTTGAGAATATTCGATATCGTTATGAAGACCCGATGGGGTACCACATATAATTCTTATATAATAGAGGATGATAAGACCGCTCTTATAGAAACGGTGAAATATCGCTTTGAACAGGCATATATGGAATTACTGGAGCAAAGAATAGATTTGGCTAAGCTGGATTATATAATACTGGATCATACCGAACCCGATCATTCGGGAGCACTGAGCGATTTATTGGAAAAGGCCCAAAATGCCACTGTGGTATGTTCGAGAGCGGCGTACCAATTCTTAAAAGAGATAGTGAATCACGATTTTCCTCATATGATCGTGAGTACAGGTGACGAGATAAATCTAGGCCATCATACGCTAAGGTTTATATCAGCGCCAAACTTGCATTGGCCGGACTCCATATTCACATATGTGCCCGAAGAAAGCGTATTATTCTCCGGCGATGTTTTCGGTTTCCATTACTGCAGCGATGCTATATTCAACGATGAGATAAAGGATGATTTCCTGCCGGCGTTTGAATATTACTATAATGTTATAATGAGCCCATTTAAAAAATATGTGCTCGAAGCTGTGGATAAGATAAAGGATTTGAAAATAGATATTATATGTCCCAGTCATGGGCCGGTGTTGAGGAAGGATCCGTGGAGCTATGTGGATATGTACCGCCGCTGGAGCCAACCTGCCGAACGCCCAAACAATGATAAGCGCATACTCATAGCATATGTATCGGCTTATGGAAATACTGCTGCGTTGGCTCAGGCTATAGCCAAAGGTATAAACGAAAGTCCAGGGTTTGATGTCAGGCTGGAGGAAATAAAAGAGGATAATGTAGCCGATGTGGCAAGGGATATAGAAGAGGCTGATGGTGTGTTGATGGGTTCACCTACCATAAACCGCGATAGCGTGGAATACGTTTGGGAGGTATTAGGCCGGGTATCTGCAATAACCAACCGCAATAAACCGGCAGCAGCTTTCGGTTCGTATGGCTGGAGTGGCGAAGCTCCCGGCCTTATAGAGGACAGGCTTAAAGGCTTGGGATTTTCTATTGTGGAGCCGTCGTTTAAAGCGAGGTTAGTGCCATCCAACCAGGAAATAAGCGATGCCGTTGAATTCGGCAAGGCTTATGCATCGGCCTTTACTTGCCTTGTATAATAGAGGGAATAGATGACTGATAAAAATATGGGTTCTGCCGGTAGGGCTGCTAGAGCTGCCGCTATGATAATGATCTTCACGCTTATAAGCAAATTGCTTGGATTTGGCAGGGAGATGGCCATAGCGGCGCGCTTTGGCGCTACTATGCAAACCGATGCATATAAGATGGGGCAGACCATACCGATTGTGCTGTTGTCTAGCGTGGCAGCTGCTCTTAGCACCACCTTCATACCAGTGCTTACCGAATATATACATAAAAAAAGCCCGCAGGAAACCAATCGCTATGTAAGCAACGTATTCAATGTGGTTATACTGATATGCCTGGCTTTGACAGGAGCAGGTATCGTATTTGCACCGACATTGGTAAGGATTGTGGCCCCCGGTTTTAGCGGCGAGGTGTTTGACCTTACGGTAACGCTCAGCCGCATAATGTTTCCTCTGGTTATATTCAACGCCCTTGCGGCGCTTGCGACCGGTTATTTACAGGCGCATCAGCAGTTTGCTGTGCCCGCTATGGTAGGCATACCTTTCAATATTGTCATAATAGGGCAACTCATGTTTTTCAGCGGCTGGGGCATATACGGATTGGCGGTAGCCACCGTGCTCGCAGTAGTGGCGCAGTTGTTTATCCAGTGGCCTACGGTGTTTAAATTAGGTTATAAATATAGCTTGACATTGGACTTCAAGGATCCGGGTTTGCAGAAGGTATTTGCTTTAGTCCTACCCGTATTACTAGGTGCTATGGCAGGTCAGATAAATACGTTAGTAGACCGCATGCTGGCATCTGGTTTGACTGAAGGCAGCGTGTCGGCTCTTGATTTCGGCAATCGTGTCAACGGCATTGTGTTAGGCATATTTGTATCGGCTATAACGACTGTATTGTATCCGACGCTATCCAGCCTGTCGGTGCGTCGCGATGTCGAACGTTTCAAGAGAACGCTCAATATAGGCATACGCGTTATAATAATGCTCACGTTGCCCATGATGACTGGTCTGATAATACTGCGCTACCCCATTATACAGATGTTGTTTGAACGCGGTGCTTTTGATGCTAAAGCTACTAATATGACGGCGACGGCGTTGCTCTTTTATTCGATAGGTCTCGTTGCTCTGAGCATAAGGGATCTTACCAGCCGAGCTTTCTATGCTATGCAGGATACGCGCACGCCTACTATAAACGGAATGATATCGGTGGCTATAAATGTAGGCTTAAACCTTATACTGGTGCGTTTTATGGGGTTGGGAGGCCTTGCGCTGGCCACATCTATAGCTGCTATCATAACATCAGTACGCCTTATAATGCAGATGAGGAAAAAAATCGGAGGGATGAACGGCAGGAGTATAGCCGTAAGCTTTGTGAAGCTGGGCATAGCATCGGCTGTCATGGGATTGTCTGTTTATTTTATAGATAATATGTTGGCTGGTATAATAACGGGGAGCAACTTTACCGCGCAGGCGATGCGCGTTGCTATAGATATAATAAGCGGTGCATTGATATATGCTATTATGGCTGTTTTGCTTAAGGTTGAAGAGCTAAAGATAGGGTGGAATATGATAAAGCAACGCATAAAGCGTGGAGGCGCCGGCTCGGACATAGGGACGACATAATAGAAATTGGTGTTTGGGGCAGGTCAAGCCTGCCCTATCAGATCTCCTACGCGCCCGGTAGCGACGCATAATACAGTATCAGCGGCCCCATAATATACGATTATTTCATCATTTTCGTCTAGCACATCTTTTTGTTCCATTGGTACCGCACCGCAAGTGAATACCACATTGGGCACCCAGCTTTTACCTTTTTCACCCACCTCATATTCAGTTTCGGGTGACAATACAGGATTAGGGGAGCGATACAATATTCGGCCAGGGTCGTCGAGATCCACCAACATCGTTCCCAACCGATAAACCAGATGGCTGTCGATGCCGTGGTATATCATCAGCCACCCGTATTTTGTCTTTATGGGCTGGCTGCCAGCGCCTATCTTACGCGCATCCCACATGAGACCCGAGCGGGGTCCCATTATTATGCGGTGATCCTCGCGTGGCCACGGGCATTCAAGCGATGGCGTATATGATACCCATATACTCGGCTCGGTTCGGTGATATATAGGATATCGGCCGTTTATTTTTTCTGGCACTATTACAGCGTCTTTATCCGGAAAAGAGGGGAAAGCCATGCCATGGCGCTGCCATTTGTCGAAATGTCTTCCTATGAAGTCGTCGATGCTTATAGAGGCTACTGCTATCTGAGCTATAATACCGTCAAACGCTGTATAGGTCATATATATGCGCTCGCCTACTATAACGAGGCGAGGGTCCTCGCACCCGCGGCGTTCCTCTGCCATCATCGGTGCGAATACAGGATCAGCTAACCTCTCTATCACATTAAAGCCATCTGTTATAGCCAGACCTAGCCGCGATATGCCATCTTTGCCCACGGCGCGGTATAAAATATAGACGCGATTATCCATGCGCAACGCGGCAGCGTTCAGTGTATAACGGGATTCCCACCAGCTCTCGGCTATCGGAGCTATTATGGGATTGCCTTCGTATCGGCGTAGTGGTTTGGCCGTCGATGACGTTCTTATAGTGGGGGATACAATATCATCTTCTATATTGTCCATATAGAACAATTGTTGGGCTAAATCATCATAAGCCTTGCCTTGCTGCATCAGATCTATGGCCTCTTGCAGTATGACCGATGTATCCATACCGAGAGCTAAACATATCCTTTCAAGCAACTTGCGCGCGAAAGCGTTTCTCTCGACATGAATGGACATAGGCGATGGAATGCCTTTTCCACCCTTAAAACTATAGCTGGCCCAGCTCCATGCCGAGCACGGCATAAATACACCATCAGGCATAGTAATACCTAGCCGATAGCCAGCAGCCATGTGCCTTAATATCTCGACTTGTGTTGTGTCGGCCATATTGCCGGCTATGGAATTTATAGCATCGGCTACAGCCTCCTGATGCCAATCTTCCATTATATTGTAAGCAGAGAACATTTCCTTGCCCCAATGGCCGCTTATGGAATTTACTACTTTGGTCCCAAAGCCATGGCGTTGAGCAGTGAAATCAGACCATATGACGGATAGATGTTCGGCTTCGGCTATATGCTTGGCTATGCGTGTAAAATACCTGAGGCTCGGTAAACGGCCGCCTATACCTTTGGGTAAAGGATGCACAATGATCCGTCCGGTCAGTTTATCCAAAGCGGTATATTTCAAAGAGGTAAAATCCTCTGCTCTTAAAGCTATAAACCTTAAATCGCCCCATTGCATATATTCGGGACGACCGTTCTGCTTAAACCAGCTTATCAATTGTGCGCGCAAGTCATCTTCAGTCAGCACGGCCATAGCTAGAGCATCATCAGGGTCAAGGATGTCTAATAGCTCGGACAGGCTGGAACAGCCGTTTAACAACATAAGGTTTGCTGGTGGAAAGGTTTCCAGTATCATTTGCGCTGCCTCGGGCTTTAATGCAAGGACTTTGCCGTGTGGGAAAATGGAAGATATGCTATCTAGATACTGCTGCATTCCCGATATATTATCCAATGCGCCTGGCAATAGATCCGAAAGCAGCGTCTCGGCAGAATCCATAAATTGGGATATAGCTTGGCCTACTTGTTCGGAGCTGGCCTGCTGTAATATGCCCAGGCCGTCGTATACCCATTTGTTGAATTTATCTACATAGCATTGGAGCAGATCGTTGTATATGCTTATGGTATTGACGCTATGCCCCGGGCGATCGCTTACTTCGTGAGGGAGCAGTATAGGCACATGCGGTATGAATTCCATATAGCTTATCTTTGGCAGCAGCGGCAAAGCGCGGCTCTGCATATCCTCCCACCCTCTTAGAAAGTCTTCTCTATATACTACGAAAGAATCGATATGTTGTTGCATGATTCCATCTGTTGTTTCTGGGGTGACAGGCGTTAAACGATAGGTTAAAACCGATATATAGCCTTTGTAGAGAGCCAAAAATGCTGAAATTATATCATCTGTCGATATATCTCCTGGATAACAATACGATATCAGCATGTGGTAGGTTAAGCGAGCCCACAATTCCTCATCCCATTCAAGATCGACATCTTGTTCTGGCTGGGAAAAACGCTCCAGCTGATCGAGAACTTTTTCCGGCAGTATATCGGATAAAAGATTGTAAAATTGTTGAAAATCCGATTTAAATGCTGACATCATGTCTATTGGCTTTGATAGGACACTGCTTTGGATTTCACCTCTATATGTGCCGTGTGTATCAGGCCATTTTAAGAAGGGTTGACGTTTGCTCCAAAAAGGTTCATCCTGCTTTATGCGCTCGAAAAAGGATTTCACTATATCGTGAAATACTATATCGCTTTTGCCGGCCGAATGTTGATGAGGTTTGGGGCCCAATATTATACGGCATATATTTTGTTGCGTGCTTATTTCCAGACATGCCATAAATACATCTATACCATAACCACCCACGCTAGCTTCCCAATGGCGGTTCATTTGCTCTGCAGCCTCTTCGACTACGTCAGATGTGATCGCCCATATGCCGCTGATCGGGTCATCCAGCCTGTATCCATAAATAGATGCTAACAATGGGCTTACTATGCAGTGTGCTATCGGGTTATCCAGAAAATGATTTTCGAAAGAGGCTAATGATACACTGTACGGCCCATTATATATAGGGTCTAGCATTTTATGTATCCATTGTTGATCCATGCCGTATGTTTGGTGCTCGTCGGTGCATATTATATCGGCTTCCAGCATCAATACATCGGCATGAAGATTTCGGGCTATTTCGAGTATGGCTCTTGTGCTCCACCCTTTGCCATTGACGCCGTTTGGCATAAGAAACGTTGTTATAGGGATATTGTTGCCGCCTATGCTGTTTATTGCATCGATAACGCATTGGCCAGCCGGATCGCCGGCACATATTATGGCTGCCTTTATGTTGCGGGGATATGATTCGATACCCTTTATTACATTATCTATGATGGGCTTGATGAGGTCGCATTCGTTATAAAACGGTATACCGATTACGAGATTGATAGCCCCCTTGGATTTGAGAACCTCTATCGGAGCAGTTATGGTACCATAAAAATCATCCATATTTTAAACCTCCTGAAAGCAAATACGATATTTTGTTAAAATTACGTAAATCATATGCGTAATTATTGACATAAGTAATTATATACTATATAATTACTTATGTAAACATGAATTGCTCATTATTTTATCATACCGTTTGCTAACCGATAAAATATAAAACTACAGAGGGGTGGTGTTTGTTATGCACGAATTGGCTTTTATAAGTACTTTTCCGCCGCGCAAATGTGGCATAGCAACGTTCACAGCAGATGTGGTAAAATACATAGAAAAGGCTGGTCAATGGAAATGCCGGGTGGTTGCTATAGATGATGGCATAGAGCATTATGCTTATAGCGATCAGGTATGGTTTCGCATAAATCAATTTAATAAAAGGGATTATATAAAAGCTGCACGGCATATAAACAACAGCAGTATAGATGCCGTTATGATAGAACACGAATACGGTATATTCGGTGGTAGCGATGGGCAATATATACTGGAATTGACAAGATTGCTGAATAAGCCCTTTGCGTTAACGTGCCATACTGTGTTGAGCAGCCCTACTATATCTCAGCGCAGTATATTAAAACATTTATGCCGTCAGGCTACAGCAGTCGTTGTTATGACCGAGCGAGCCGGCAATATTTTGAGCAGCGTTTATGATGTGGATAGTGAAAAAATAAAGGTTATACCCCACGGTATACCGGTTTTTAGAGCCGTTAAGGCTGAAGATGTAAAAAAGAAATATAAAGTAGGCGGCAGAAGGGTTGTGTCTACGTTCGGCCTGGTGAGCCCTGGCAAAGGCTTGGAATATGCCATACGGGCCATGAATATAGTGGCTAACAGGTTCCCGGATGCTGTTTATCTTGTAATGGGCCAGACCCATCCCATGCTTAAGAGAAAATCAGGGGAGACCTATAGGGAGAGCCTTATAGAGTTGGTTCAAAATCTGGGCTTGAATAAACATGTGCGTTTTGTAAACTATTTTTTGAGCTTGCGTGAATTGGGCGACTATCTTGCTGCTACAGACGTATATATTACGCCATATCCTGGTAAAGAGCAGGCGGTCAGCGGCACGTTGTCCTATGCTCTCGGGGCAGGCAAGGCCATTGTTTCAACGCCATATGCCTACGCCATCGACCTTTTGGCCGACGACAGAGGAATATTGGTGCCATTTAACGATGTTCGAGCCATGGCCAATGCTATATGTAAGCTTTTGGCTGATGATGCATTGCGCCACAGGCTGGAGCGCAGAGCAATGATGTATGGAGAGCATATGCAGTGGCCGACTGTGGGGAGAAACTATAGCGAGCTAATGTCTTATATAGCATCTTCCGATAATACAAATATATTAGATAAGGAGGCCTAGCTTATGGTGGATACTATTAAATTGGATCACGTTTACCGCATGACCGATGATACGGGTATGTTGCAGCATAGCCGTTATTCCATACCGGACAGAAACCATGGTTACTCTACCGATGATAACAGCCGTGCGCTTATCATGGCGCTGGCATTGGCGGACATTACTGCATCGAGCGATCCTATAATATCGCATTCTCAAATGGCATTGGCCGAGACTTATCTTGGATTTATGCAGCATGCCCAGCGTGCTGACGGCTGGTGGCGCAATTTTATGGATTATTCGCGCCGCTTCATAGACGACAATGTATCTCAGGATTGTTACGGGCGCTGCATGTTGGCGTGCAGCTATGCTACAGGCCGGTCTATATTCGGCATAAGCGATATTGCGTTTGATATGTTCCAGAAAGGTTTAGAGCGTATAGATGATGTAAAGTCGCCCAGAGCCATGGCCTATACAGCCTTGGCGATAGTGAGGTATGCACATTATTCCGGCTGGGATGAGCGTCTAAAAGCCTATGCTTTACGGTTAGCCCGCGCTTTGTGCCGTTTATATAATGTACACGATCGCGGCGGTTGGCATTGGTTTGAGGACTATATAACGTACTGCAACGGCATATTGCCTCATGCCCTGATAGCGGTAGGCGATGCATTGAATGATAAAGAGATCCTAAGGGTTGGCATTGACAGCTTGATGTTTTTGATAGACAGCCTTACTTCTGAAGGTTATCTTGATATAGTAGGAAATAACGGTTGGTGGCTTAAAGGCGGTCAAAAGGCTTTATACGACCAGCAATGCGTAGATGCGGTATCCACGCTCTGGGCCTGTGTGGAGGCCTATGATACCACGGATCAAGAACTGTTCCGTGATACTGCAAAGCTATGTTGGGATTGGTTTTGGGGGCATAATCGCTCTGGCATGACTTTATATGATCCCGAGACCGGTGGATGCTATGATGGGCTTATGCGCTTGGGCATAAATAAAAATCAAGGCGCAGAATCGATCATATCGTTCCTTTTGTCTTACGTGGGAGCGATGCATCTAGAATTAGAGCAATTGCCAAAAGTTACTATTTCTAATGGATATATAATAAGGTAGATAAAGATATAATATATAATAAAGAATTGGAGGTGTATATGTGATGCTTGCTGCTGTTATAATGGCTGGAGGTAAAGGCGAAAGGTTTTGGCCCAAAAGCAGGATTAAGCTACCCAAGCAGCTATTGAAGCTCACCGGCGAGGATACCATGATACAGTCCACTGTAAAGCGCATAAGCCGTATAGTGGATTATGATAACATATATATAGTTACCAACCCGGATTATGCCTCCATAATAAGTAATCAGCTGCCTGAAGTACCGACCGGCAACATACTAGTAGAACCTATGTCTAGAAATACTGCGGCATGTATAGGCTTGGCAGCGTTACATATAGAGAAACGCTGCGAGGAAGATGCTGTCATGATGGTCCTTCCGTCGGATCATATGATAAGGGACGAAGACGAATATATAAGGGTATTGGAGAAAGCTGCGCAAGTGGCTCAGCACAATACCAATATAGTTACTATAGGTATAAAGCCGGATCACCCTGAGACCGGTTACGGTTATATAAAGATGGGTCAAAGGGTTACAGCCCGCGGCATGGAACCGGTACACGAGGTAGAAGCTTTTGTAGAAAAACCGGACAAAGAAACCGCTGAGAAATATCTTGAAACAGGTCAATACCTGTGGAACAGCGGTATGTTTCTTTGGAAGGTATCTACCATCATGACAAATATAAAGATCCATATGCCTAAGTTATACAAAGCCCTGAGTATCATACGTCAGGCTATAGATTCCGATGATGCAGAAAGCGTATTGTATAAGGAATATGAAAAGCTGGACAGCATATCTATAGACTATGGCATAATGGAGAAAGCCGATTCAGTATATGTTATACCGGCAGACTTCGGGTGGGACGATGTCGGCAGTTGGACGGCTTTGGAACGCATTGAAGAACCTGATGAAAATGGTAACATCATCAAAGGCAATATACTCAGCGTGGATACGAAAAAGTGCATTATACAGGGTGGCAACAATAAGCTGCTAGCGCTTTTAGGTTTAGAGAACCTCATAGTGGTAGATACCGATGATGTTACACTAATATGTCCAAAAGACAGAGCGCAGGATATAAAGAAACTCCTTCAGGAAATACGCGAAAGACAGTTGACCGATTATCTATAATATAATTAAATCCTCCATACTATGCGAGATACAGCATGAGTATGGAGGATTTATGTTACCTAGCCCACGATAATGCCCTTTTTACCGCTTCATGCCAGCGTTGGCTTAATTGAAAGCGTTGTTGATTGCTCATTTGCGGTTTAAATACTTTGCTGGGTATCCATACCGCATTTAGCGCATCTTTGTTCCAGTAACCCACTTCTAAGCCAGCTAAATATGCGGCTCCCAGTGCAGTGGTTTCCACAATAGGCGGTCTTTCTACTTCTATGCCGAGTATATCGGCTTGAAATTGCATAAGAAAATCATTTGCGCAAGCACCGCCATCGACGCGCAGGGTTTTAAATGGCAGCGTCGCATCGCGCTGCATGGTATCCAATATATCCATGGTCTGATAGGCTATGCTTTCCAAGGTGGCCCGCACGATATGTTGGCGCTGTGTACCGCGGCTGATGCCTATTATTAAACCTCGAGCATACATATCCCAGTAAGGTGCGCCTAAGCCGGTAAAAGCCGGCACTATGTATACCCCGCCGTTGTCAGGTACAGCCTCGGCATATTGCTGGCTCTGAGCGGCATTATCTATTATCTTTAAGCCGTCTCGTAACCACTGAACAGCCGCTCCGGCCGAGAATACGCTGCCCTCCAGCGCGTACTCCACTTTGCTGTCTATCCCCCATGCTATTGTGGTTAACAGATTGTTAGACGAATATATAGGTTTATCGCCTGTATTCATCAGTATAAAGCAACCGGTACCGTATGTATTCTTTATCATACCAGGTTGCAGGCATAACTGCCCGAATAAGGCGGCCTGCTGATCGCCGGCTATGCCGGCTATGGGTATAGAAGCACCGAGGATCGAAGGATCCGTGTAGCCAAATATACACGACGAAGGCTTGACCTCGGGCAATATGGCTTGTGGTATGTCCAGCATATTCAATATATCTTGGTCCCAACATAACTCGTTTATATTATACAGCATGGTGCGACTGGCATTAGAATAATCGGTGGCATGCGCTTTACCGCCAGTCAGATTCCATAAAAGCCATGTATCTATAGTGCCGGCCAGTATATTCCCATTTGCTGCTGCTTCTTTCACGCCAGGTATGTTATCCATTATCCATCTTATTTTAGTGGCGGAGAAGTACGCATCGATAACCAAACCGGTCTTTTCATGTATGACTTCAGTTATGCCGCTTTGTTTCAGATCATCGCATAAAGGCGCTGTACGCCTGCATTGCCATACTATGGCGTTATATACAGGCTTTCCTGTATGCTTATCCCATAATACTACCGTTTCACGTTGATCGGCTATACCTATGGCTGCTATCTGTGCCGGTGAAAGGTCCAGATCGCGTATCAACTCCCTTAGCGCATCCAGTTGGGCATTCCATATTTCCATAGCATCGTGTTCCACCCATCCCGATTGAGGATAGATTTGCCTGAACTGGCGGCTGCGCATGGCCACGGTACAACCCTCACGATTGAAAGCTACAGCCCGGCAACTTGTAGTCCCCTCGTCCAAAGCGATTATATATTGTTCCATTAAACATTTCCCCCTTTATAAACTGCGAGTAATATGTTATATAGATTATATTACGGCAAAGTTTTTTTGGCAAAGCGATCTTTCAGGAGTTATACTCGGACATACTTGGATAATCAATAGGTATGTGCTAATATATAGATATGAGGATGGTGAGTATATTGAACAATAACGATATATATGTTATATATGGCGATAAAGGCAAGGAAATGGTAAGACAGCTTCTAGGCGCTATAAAAATAGAGGAAGAAATAGATAAAACCGATCTCATAGGCTTAAAGCCCAATCTGGTAGTGGCCAAAAAGCCAGAGTCGGGCGCTACCACGTCCACCGATATGATAATAGGTATAATAGAATACCTCAAAGAACGTGGATATAATAACCTCATAATACTGGAAGGTTCATGGGTAGGCGATAGCACGCAAGAGGCTTTTAAGGTGTGCGGCTACAATAAAATATCCCAAAAATATAATGTGCCGCTCTTTGATACAAAAAAGGATCATTACCGTCCTTATGACGCTGATGGTATGTCGATAAACGTATGTGATAAAGCGATGGAGGTAGACTATCTGATAAATCTGCCGGTATTGAAAGGGCATTGTCAAACCAGCATAACATGTGCTTTGAAGAATATGAAAGGCTGTGTACCCGATAAAGAAAAAAGAAGATTTCATACGATGGGGCTGCATAAGCCGATAGCATATTTGAATAAAATCATAAGGCCGTCGATAACTATAGTCGACGGGCTCATAGGTGATCTTGATTTTGAAGAGGGTGGAAATCCTGTAGAAATGAACAGAATAATAGCTGGTAAGGACCCTGTGCTCATAGATGCGTATGCGGCTGAGCTTATGGGGTATGATCCTCATGATATTGGTTATATTAAAATAGCTGAAAGCATAGGCGTGGGAAATGCTGATCTTTCTAAAGCCAATATAGTGGAGCTTAATTCTAATACAGCTGGAGTGCGGCGTTTTACCGATGCGGGCAATAAAGCGCGCTATCTGGCTAAATGGGTTGAAGAAAGAGATGCCTGCTCGGCTTGCTACGGCAGTTTGATACATGCATTGGCTCGTTTGGATGAGCAAGGGCTTTTAAAGCGCTTAGATCAAAAGGTTTGCATAGGGCAGGGTTTTAAGGGCCAAAGCGTTAACGGCATAGGCGTAGGTACATGTGCCCGAGGGTGCAGCCAGTGGGTCAAAGGATGCCCTCCCAAGGCCAAAGATATATTGGATTTTCTGAAGAAGTGCATCGCCGATTGAACATTTTCCCATACATTGAACCAAACGTATTCTCGTGTTATAATAGCATTATGACGTTTATGTAAACAGATAGATGCGCTTTGGATTTAAAGGGGTGAAACGAGTGAGGTATATAAAGAACAAAAGGGTGCTGACCGTAATATTATTGGTGATAGTTATAGCGGCAGGGGCTATTGCGTTGTTTTATAACTACAATAGCAGACCGCAACCGCGCGAGATGACATATGGCCAATTTCTTGACAGCGCTAAAGCGGGTAAAGTCGATAAGATATATTTGTCTAACGATGCTAGGATATCGGGGAACCTAAAGGATGGCACACCGTTTATTACCGATAATCCTAGAACGGAGGACTTTAAAGAGCAGATGCTGCTCTATAATGTAAAAGTAGAAGAGAAACAGGCTACAGCATGGGGAAATATTATAATGTTTGCTATGCTGGGAGGCCTGATGATAGCTGCTTTTTTTGCTATAAGAGGGCCGCAGGCTCAAGCGCAGAACGGTTTAAATACGGTATCTCCGGTAAAACCTAAAGATGAGGATATTAGTGTCGTAAAGTTTGATAGCGTGGCCGGCAATCAAGAAGCAAAAGAAAGCCTGGCTGAGATGGTTGATTTTATAAAAGAGCCGGAGAAATATGCTAAATACGGTGCCAGAATACCGCGCGGCGTTATACTGTACGGGCCGCCGGGTACCGGCAAAACATTGTTGGCCAGGGCACTGGCAGGGGAAGCCGGAGTGCCGTTTTACGCCGTATCAGGTTCGGATTTTGTGCAGATGTACGTAGGTGTGGGTGCGGCACGCATACGCAGTCTGTTTAAAAAAGCACGTGAGCAGGGTAAATGCGTTATATTCATCGA
Organism: Clostridiales bacterium; assembly: GCA_030156435.1. Lineage (GTDB taxonomy): Bacteria > Bacillota > Clostridia > Mahellales > Mahellaceae > Mahella. The sequence goes on from JASGMM010000017.1 coordinate 34,174, forward strand.
CGAGATAGATGCTCTGGGCAAGAAACGCAATGGTGGTAGGATGGATGGCGGTAGCGACGAAAGGGATCAGACATTGAATGCGCTGCTGGCAGAGATGTCCGGCTTTAACGAAAACCAGGGCATAGTGATTATGGCTGCTACCAATCGTTTGGATGTATTGGACGAGGCGCTTTTGCGGCCTGGCCGTTTTGACAGGCAAATAGAGGTAGGGCTACCCGATGTAAATGGCAGGCATAAAATATTGAAGCTTCATAGCGGCAATAAACCTATAGCTCCAGAAGTGGATTTATGGAAAGTGGCGCAACAGACGGTGTACTTCAGTGGGGCGCAGCTTGAGAGCATGCTCAATGAAGCAGCTATTATAGCAGCTAAGCGCGACGCGGAAAGTATAGAAATGTCCGATATAGACAAGGCCTTTTATACTGTCATAGCAGGTGCTGAAAAAACAGATCGCAGCGCTATATCGGAGATCGACAGGAAGATCACCGCTTATCATGAGGCCGGCCATGCGCTTGTAACCAAACTTATAGCGCCGGAGAATCATGTATCGAAGGTAACCATAATACCGAGCACTAGAGGGGTAGGCGGCTTCAGTATGAATATACCGCCCGACAGGATGTATCAGCGCAAAGCGGATATGGAGAACCAGATACGCATAGCAATGGCTGGGAGGGCGGCAGAAGAGCTGGTATTCGGAGAAGATAACATAACCACAGGTGCCAGCAACGATATAGAACAAGCTACAAATATAGTGTTGGCACTGGTTAAACGCTTTGGTATGAGCGCCAAAGGCGGCTTGTTGAATTATGATGTGTTATATAACAATTCGCTCCAAAGTATAGGCGCTGAGCTGGTGGATGAATGCAAGAGGCTTATGGACGGCTTCTATAAAGATGTATGCAGCTTGCTTGGGGAGTATAGATTTACTTTGGATCATCTTGCTCATGCGCTTTTGCAGAAGGAGACGCTTGGTGAAGAAGAAATAGATGCTATTGTTAAAGGAAAGGCAACGGCGTTAAGTTGCTAGAGGCTAAAACCAAAAAAGGCCGGGGATTAATCCCCGGCCTTTTTTGGTTTTAGCCATTGTATTCTTTC
>JASGMM010000018.1 GCA_030156435.1 Clostridiales bacterium
TTAACAACTGTATCTTAACAAAGGCTGTAAATCTTTATAGATTCAGCCTTATTTATTTAACCAACTGTAATCCGCCACTATTCATATTACGAATCGAAGAAAATAAAAATTGCAACTATTAACACAGCGCCTATGTGCTATAATGATATAAAGATAAGGTTTTCCAAAGGAGACACATATGGATAGTGGTACATTTATCATATTTCCGACGCGCCATTTGGTCAGACAGTACAGGGACAAGTGCATTAGAGAAAGCACAGCGGGGTTCGCTGCGATAAACGCTATGGCATTCGATGACCTTGTTGACCGATGTATGCCGCGAGCAAATGATATGACATACATAGATGATATGTACAGGCGCTCTATTGTGGACGCTATTATGCGCAAAGAAAGTTTGTCTTATTTTAAACGGATTTTGCCGGGTTATGTATGGACTGTCGCCGAGGATATAGGCGAGCTCAAAATGGCCGGTATAACACCGGACCGATTCAAAAGCTTGTGGCCGGTCGACAGCACTGCCTGGGCTGCCGATATGTATCATATATATGACGGTTATGAAGGAATATTGAGTAGAAATCTGCTGTATGACAAAGAGGATCGATATATATTGGCAGAGCAAACTTTGTTAAAGGGACCGCCGACTTTTTTATGCAGCGTAAACGAAATGGCATTTATGTACTTTTTCGATGCCACACCACTTCAGCGGCGCATTATAGACGCTGTAAAAAAGCATATACCGTGCAAAGTGGTGGACGGTATTGTGCGCCAAGATGATCATGTGGCGCATATAAAGGCATTAAATATAAGCATGACAGGTGCATGGGACAGGCGCACCGAGTGTTTATGGATAGCCGATAAGGTAAAAGAACTTCTGCGAGCGGGGTATAAACCTTCGGACATATGCATAGTCACGCGCGATGTGGCTGCTTATAAGGAAACGATAGGGTGGGCTTTTAGGCGAAGGGGCTTGCCTGTACCTAGCAATAACGCGAGTTTACTCGATAACCCTATGATTTCGAGTATACTGCGCTGGTTGGATAGCCTGTGGGACGATAACGTATCGATGGACGCTATAAGCGATGGCGTTTATTTGAAGCCCTTGAACTTAGAAACGATGAATCTGCCTCTGCAAGATACGCCTGATGCCTATGCGCAAAAACTTATTGATATGCTGAAAAACTCCGGCTTACGGTTTTCCATTGCGGAACGCGGGCGTTTAGGAGATATAGAGCGGATGGCGGCCGATATGAAAGCCTATGAGCAGTTTGTACATATTCTGCAGTCGCTGGTGTCGGCGCAACAATGGAACGGCATGGTAAACGCTGTGGGCTTGGACGAGTTTTGCGGTGCATTGCGCGACATGTGCAGGCGCGCAGTTTATTGCGACAGTATATCTTACGGCAAAGCACCTTCTCTGCTCATGCCTAGTGCCGCGCGTGGGCTCGCCTTTCCTGTGATTTTCATGGCAGGCATGGTGGAAGGCGAGTTTCCCAGGGCTATACGAGCTGATTGGCTTATAAAAGACGATGAGCGCTTAAAGGTTGAAGTTATGCCGACGTCGCACGGTTTGCTGGCACAGGAGCGCATCTTCTTCAATCTAACCGTACAAGCGGCACAACGCATGCTTTTTATGACATATCCCAAAGTAAAGCCCGATGGTACGCCTGTGCTTATATCATCGTTTGCGGAGGATGTAAAAGTCTTATTGCCTGATATGCCCGTATACGATGTATCTGTGAATGATATGCTGGACATGCGCGATAATATCCAGCGGGAGACAAAAGGATCGGTCGGCTATACGGCTTGCGGCAATATGCAGGTATACATAAAAATCAAATTTCAAAACACTTCCTTTTCGGCCACGGCTTTTAACGAATACGCGATGTGCCCGTACAAGTTTTTTATGGGCAGGCTGTTGGGATTGAGCGCTGAAGAAGATGAGACGAGGCCCTCGGCATTGGATATAGGCAGCATATATCATGTGGTGCTGAAAGAATTTATGCAGGCTTATATAGGCGTCGGCCTTGTGCCGGATAAGCGTGAGCGATATGCTAAACGGTTAAGCGACATAGCCATAAGGTATATCGATACATCCGGTATAAAGTCGAAGTATGTGACAGAGGTGCTTTACGATGTGGAAAAACAGCGAATGGTCGCTTTGCTGCTTGCATGGCTGGACGCCGAGCTGGCGCTTGAGCAGAGGCATAAAGGTGCTTATAAACCATATAGATTGGAGCAGGCTTTCGGCATGGACGGCGCACCGCCGCTTATATTGAGCGATGGTCGATACGACATAAGGCTTATAGGGCGAATAGATAGAATAGATATAGCCCAAGACGGCCGATTTATTGTATACGATTATAAAAAGGGCAAGAGCACGCCGGACGCGAACGATATAGCCGACGGCATGGATTTTCAATTGCCGGTATATATATGGGCGGCCGGCAAAATGCTCGAGCATGAAGGCTGCATGCCTGCAGGTGCAGCCTATTATTCGATAGAGGGGGCGGGATTAGGAGGTATGATGGCTAAGAAAGACAGCGGCATAAATACGCCCAGGCAGAGGAAGGGTGTGCTGGATGATGAAGAATGGGATGATATGTTGGAGCGGCTCAAGCGCGAACTTTTTGAGCATTTCGATTCCATAATGTGCGGCGTATATCCAAAACAGCCGAAAAAATGCCCGTTGCGCGATGCTTATAACGGGGGATTTTGTGATTTTACAAACATATGCAATGCTTAGATGTGGAGTGTGACCTATGGAATACACCGATGCCCAGAGAACTGCTGTATATACGATGGATAGGGATATTGCCGTGACAGCGGGGGCCGGCGCCGGCAAAACCCGAGTGCTGGTCGATAGATACATATATATATTAAAGGAAAGGCTGGCCGATATAGATGAAATAGCGGCCATAACATTTACCGAACGTGCGGCGGCCGAGATGTCGGAGCGCATACGCAAGGCGGCGGATGATGAGATGAAGTCCAGCGATAAGGATTATTGGTCGGATGTAAAAGAGCGTTTGACCACTGCTTATATTTCCACTATACACAGCTTTTGCGGCAGGCTGCTGCGCGAGAATCCAGTGGAAGCCGGGGTGGACCCGTTTTTCGATGTAGTGTCACCGGCGCAGGCTGATATATGGTTGAACGAAGCTATAGCCAAAGCTGTTGTGGATGCATTGGAGCCGAGCGGGGCTCCGGATGTTCGTCCCCTCATAATGCGCTATGGGTTTGATAAGCTATGCGGAAATATAAAAGCCTTGTATAAGCAGATAAGGGATTGCGGTTTTTTGATAGCTGAAGCAGCGCAAAAGACCGATATGGGACAACCGGATGCAGAAGCCGTCATATACATTTTGACGGCATCGGAAGAGAACTATTCAGAAAGGAAACGCGTCGCCAACAGCCTCGATTATGAGGACATGCAGCGCAAAGCGGTGGAGCTTTTGCAGATGCCCGCCATGCAGGATCTATATAATCATCGGTTTAAATTTCTCATGGTAGATGAGGGCCAGGATATAAACTATATACAATATAGATTAATTATGAGCATAGCGGGTCATGAGGGATGTTGCCTTTTTGCCGTAGGCGATGCCAAGCAGTCTATATACCGATTCAGGGGCTCGCAGGTGGAGCTGTTCGATAAGATGGCTGAGGATATCACCGCCAATGGAGGCCGAAAATTGACGATGGCTGAAAATTTCCGCAGCGTCGGCGGTATAATAGACTTTGTGAACCGGCGGTTTGATAGTTTGATGGATCAGTACGAAGCGGTTAAGCCGGTGAGAAAGGATCACGGCTACATATCGGTGGAAATACTGCCCGTTGATGTTAAAGGCTCTATAGACAGTCGCAAACAGGCTGAAGCCGACGCCCTGGCTCGGCGAATAGCGCATATGGTAGAGCGCAGGGAAGCGGTGATATACGATGATGCATCAGGAACATTCCGCGCGCCACGGTACGGCGATATAGCCGTGCTGTTTCAAAAACGGACACACCTTTTGCCATTTGAGGATGCATTTGAGCGTTACGGTATACCGTATCAGGAGATAAGCGGCGGCAGTTTTTACGATTGCCAGGAGATAAAGGATATGATAAATGCTCTGACCAGCATAGCGCATCCGTCCGATATTATAGCGCTGGCCGGTACGCTGAAGGCTTTTTTCGGCGTTAGCGATGAGGCGCTGCTGGTCATGGCAAATTGCGGCGGCATACCATATGTGCTGGACGATACCGATCGATTGCCCGATGTATACCGCATGCCTATAAGCCGTGCGGCCGGGTATATAGCTAAGTGGCGAGGCATGGCCGATACTATGAATATATCGGATATGGTTCAATTGATATTGGATGACAGCGAATATGAGAGGCATCTGGCATCACAGCGGGGTGGCGCGCACATGATCAGCAATGTGTGGAAATTCTGCGATATGGCGACGTCGGCGGCCCATAGCGGTATACTGATCGATGAATTCTTAACGCGCATCAGGGCTATGGCCGATGCGGCTGACGAAGGCGAAGCACCGCTGGAGCTTGATGGCAATAACGCCGTTTCCATAATGACCGTTCATTCGGCTAAAGGCTTAGAGTTTCCGGTGGCAGTCATACCGGACATGTCATCGATGTTCCGCAATGATAATCCACCAATGATTTTTGATGTTGATAAGGGCATTGGCATAAAGCCGGACCAGGATAGCAAAGCCTCAAAGTGGCAGGATATAAAGGATAAATTGTCAAAGGAACAGCAGCAGGAGCATATGCGCCTTATGTATGTGGCGTTTACGCGGGCGAAAGATCGGCTCATCCTGTCCAGCGATGATGTGGACACGACTAAACAAAGACAGCCGTCGTGGTGGAAGTGGCTGAAAGACAGCGGCATATCGCCGGCACAAAACAGCCCGCTGCCGGAGACAGCGGCCGCGCTGGATAGCGCTGAGGCACCTGTAAAACATAATGACATTGCTCAAACGGACATGATAGCAGAAGGAATCGCACCCGAGCTGGTGTACAGGCCGGTTACACCGCTTATCACATATATGCAATGCCCGCGCCAGTATTACTATGAATACGTACTGCAGCTTGATTCCGAATGGTTTGCCACACCCGATACCGGTGTTATAGGAGGCCATGCAGAAGGGCTGAGCGCCATCCAGATAGGGGATATAGTGCACAGCATATGCGAGAGATTGAAGAGCGCCGATGAGATAGATGCTTTAGTAGACGAGGCTTTGAACGGTCTGGATGTAAGCATTCAACTTCGCGAAAGGATAAGGAATATGGTAGCCTCCTATGCGGAGGGCCCTTATTTTAGCGGTGATACCGATGAAGTCAAGGTAGAGCTGCCATTTATAATGAGGCTGGATGAAAACATAGTGTTGGTAGGACGAATAGACCGCATGATCATAAAGGATGGGCATGCCACCATTGTGGACTTTAAGACCGGCTTTGTCGATGCTGATAATATAGAAAGCATATCGATGGAATATATGCCGCAGCTTGCGGCATATGCCATGGCCGCTCGGCAGGTGTTCGGGTTTGTTGTGGACGAAGCTGTCATATATTACCTTGAACCCAATATCGCATATAAGGTGGATATAAGTCCCGAAGCTATAGATGAGGCACGCCGTCGCTTTATCGATGCCGTAAAAGCTATAGAATCAGCAAAAGGAATGGACGATTTCCCTCCATTCCACAGACATTGCAGCCGTTGCGGGTATAAAATATGCCGGAATTGAAATTAACGATAATTCTATATATGTGCGGAGAGCTTATAGTTTTGCCGCTTATAAATGTATTTTTACCACAAAACTGGAGTGTAGAATATTGTTTCTTGGGAAAGAAGGATTTTTTTGTTTCATGTAGAATATCTGTAATAGGAAAGAAAAACCAAAGAGTACTTTCGAAAACTAGCTGGAAGTTCCATATAACTCCAGAATGATTGAAGTGGCTTTTGGGAGAAAGCCTAACAAGAGGCAGGAACCTAACATGATATACCATATGTTGGCATTATTGCGCATTGACAACCTCATAATTGTGTGACTGGCTCAAAGATAAGCTGAAAAAGGATGTAGCAAAGCTAGCCTACCCATATTGGGCGGATTTGGAAAAGTCAAGACAGAATGCTGACATAAATGGGAGATGATGGGTAAAAATGTAAATAAAATTTTTGAACAAAGATACAATAAGATATAGATATCAGTTGTAGGTAATGATTAACTGGGAATAAAAATGGGTATATATAGTGAATGTTGTAGGTAAGACGATAACAGCTGAGCCTACGACGTAGGTTTCAAGGGCTTTCGGAGTTTTCGAAAGCCCTCTATGAAAAATGGAAGGAGGGCTTTGATATGGATAAATGCATTGCTGTAAGCAATGTCGTTAAAAAGATTAAAGGCAAATACATATTGAACAATGTAAATTTTAGTGTTAATCGTGGGGAAATCATCGGTATCATCGGACAAAACGGCGCAGGTAAAAGCACATTATTGAAAATAATATGCGGTTTATCAAGGCCTACAGCCGGAGAGGTATTGGTAGAAGGTTTGTCCATAACCCAAGAACCCAATAAAATAATGGATAAAGTCGGATTTCTTATAGAGGAACCGGCTCTGTACCCTTATCTAACAGCCAAAAATCAATTGGATATGTGTTTAGCTCTACATCGTAAAAGAGAAACGGCATACAGCGATAAAATTATTCAAAGATTAGGCATTCATGAATTTCTAGCTGAAAAGATTAAACGATATTCCTCAGGTATGAAACAAAAGTTGGGGATTGCGTGCGCTGTAATCCATAATCCATCCATAGTAATTCTGGATGAACCGATAAATTCTCTGGATGTGACGGGTATAAAAGCTCTGAGGGAATTCATCAAGGATATCAATGAAGAGGGTAAGACGGTTATCATCTCGAGCCATATACTTACGGAGATTGAATATTTATGCGACCGCATCGCTTTAATGGATAAAGGCACTATTATCGAAACAGCTTCTGTTGAACAAATAAATAGAGATTCAATAAGCAATGGGGATCAAAACGCTTTAGAAGAATATTATTTTAGGAAGGTGGGGATTTATAACGATGATCGACATTCTGAAAATAGAGATAGCTAAAATAGTTCGTTCAAAAAGCTTCCTTTGGATGATAATTTTATTAGGCGCTTCAGTATCATTAACCTTGCTGGGAGAGTATTATTTTATTGTTGCAAATAAAAATGAGCAGCCTAATGTGGTGCATCTTATTTACTCTTTGTATGCTGTAAATGCGACGACGTTCTTTCCACTAATTATAGCGTATTTCTTTATATCTGTATTAAATGATGAGTTTAAGCTTAAAACCATAAAGATTTTATTCGGCAGCATAAGGGATAGAGAAACGATCTATATGGCTAAATTCATAGCATCAGCCGTCGTATTCGTATCGATATTTTCTATAATGATTCTCGCGAGCACCGTTCTACTTTCCATTGTTACCGATATAAACAGGATTAATATTGAGTATTATGCTATCACTTACCAGGAAGCGTTATGGAGAATTATAATAACTACGATTATAGGTGAAGTATATTTTTTGTGTATCGGAAGCTATTCTATGCTCATAGACGCTATCTTTGAGAATCAAGGAGTTGCGGTAATTGTATTTTTTATGACTGTTTTATTATGGTCCGTTATACCGTTACCTCAATGGTTTACAAATTACTTCTTTTTAAAGGGACAAACATTTTTTGCTTTTTTGGATATGTTTGAATTCGATTGGCTGGAATTCATGAAATACGTTGCATTGTTTATAGTCTATATAGCGGCTTTTAGTGGGATAGGCTGTTTTATATTCAGCAAAAAACAAATCTGATTCTGCGGCAAGGAGTAAAGGATATGGCTTATACTATAGATAAAAGGATAATATATTCGGTTATTATTGCTGTTATAATTGCAGGTATTTTGGGAATAACAGCGATAAATCACATGGCTGAAAGCAGATATAACGATCCGGAATATGCTCAGATGTATAAAACCGATGAGCTTATACGGCGTATGGAGATATACATACAAAACAACCCTGAGGATATAGATGCTATTTATGAATTGGCGTTGAGATATTTCAGGGATAAAAGGCAGTATGAAAAAGCCGATGCTTTATTAAAGAAGGCTTTACAGATAGACCCTGACAATACAGAGATCATGTCTTTGCGCGCGACCGTTATGGAAGATAGCGGGGCTCTGGATGATACGGAAAAACAATTAAGGGATATTTTAACTATTAATCCCAACGATGGAGTTATATGGAGCAGATTGTCTCAATTGTTGTTTGTTTCGGATAGACAACAGTCGCTTGCCTGTGCTCAAAAGGCTCTTGATATAGTGAAAAACAGCGGCGGAGACATCAAACATTACACTGATTGGATTGAAGCATTAACGGTGTTTGAGAAAGATGTCCGATCAAAACCTGCAGAGGCCTTCATGCGTATATTGGATTTTTATGCCGCTCAAGAACGTTTGCAATTGGAAATATGCGATATGGCACTAAAATACATCGATGATGTTGATGTGAGTGGCATAACGCCGATATTGGAAAAGAAGGGCAAATTAGAGGTTTACTATAATGATAACGAAAATGCTATTCAAACATTCCTGAAGCTTATAGACATCAATCCCCAATATGGGTATGGTTATATATTGCTGGCCGATCGCCTGAATATAATGGGCAAAACGGCCGAACTGGAGGAACTCGATAGAAGGGTTCTACTTTTGGGCAATGATACTACTGAGAAAAAGATCATAGATGCGATGCTGCTGGAAGCCAATGGTTTAACGGTTGAATCGATAAAAGCTATGGAAAGCTTGCTCGGCCAAGGCAAATATAAGGATGTAATTCGATATCATCTCGGCATGATGTATCAACAAACGGGCGATAATGGAAAAGCATTGGAATACTTTTATTTGCTGTTAAAATCAACAGATAAAACCGATTTTGATTATATAAACGCTATCAAATATGATGTTGACTCAAGAAGAGAATCATTGCTATATTAAGCCAACTAAGAGTTCTTATTCTCCTACTCGTTTACGATCGCAACGTTGGCTTTTAGAGGTATACTTTAGCTGCTATAGTATATTGTTAATAGGTGGTGAAATTTATGCAGCAAGGTTCTCAGGGTGAATCGCGAAATAAGCTTTTTGAGCATCTGATAATCCCTTTATGGAGTGAATTATATCGATACATATACTGTATAATAAAGAATAAAGATTTGGCAGATGATGCCTTTCAGAATACCTTGGTAAAGGCTTATATAAACATAGACAAAGTGAAGGATTCGGAGTGCTTTAAAAAGTGGCTATTTTCGATAGGCAAAAATGAGTCCTATAACTTGCTCAAGAAGAATATTCGTGATATCAGCGTTTGTGAAACCGGCTTCACAAACGCTGACGATGATTGTGGCGCACTTTCGCAGGATGACTTTTCGATGCCTTTAGAAGATATGATGATCATTAAAGATGAACAGGATATAGTTGCAAATGCAATAAACGATTTGATGCCGCAAGAAAGAGATATAATAATTCTGAGATACTATTGCCAATTATCATGGAAGAAAATAAGCCGTATACAGAATACCAGCAAAAACGCTGCTATAAACAAGCACAAACGCATTATAAAGAAACTGCGCAGGATATTGGAGGCAGAGAACATTACTGGCGAATAGCAGATTTGATATGGCCAATTGTAAAATTTAAATTTTTGCTCCAAAAAGCGTGTGCTTTTCGGGTTTTCAATTGTCTATTATATAGAAAGATATTGGAGGTGATTCCATTGGGCAGAGGATAATATAAATTGAGAATGGAAAGAAAGGAATAACATAAGTTTATAATTTTAAAGGTAGTGTCAAACAAGTAATGTATGTAAGGGAGGAAATTCCAGTGAAAATAAAGTTTTTATGCCTGCTTCTTTCAGCAGTATTTTTGTTTACTTTTGTATCATGTAGTCAGAACAACTCTAATGTAAGTACATCAGGGGACGCGAATGATCTCGTTGAAGAAGATATATTCGGGAATGTGGTCATTAAGACAGATAACGGATTTAAGTTTCAAAATATTGAATGGATGTCCAACCAAGCAGTAATAAAAGAAAAAGCGCCCGAGGCATCCTACGAAGAAAAATTAGACAGGTGGGAAACGCACAAAAAATATGATGATAGAGAGATCATAGTGCTTTATCACATGCAGGATGATAAGTTTTGTGGCGGTGAATTTCTTATTAAATTCGATAATGAATCCGATTATGAGGCGTATTTACCGAAAATAAAAGAACAGGCAGAAGATTTCTTCAAAGAACCGCCAATGAGCAATTCTTTGGATGATCTTGTAGATGGGAAAGAAGTTGTATGGGAAGGCAAAGATAAAAGCTATGTTAGGATAATACCTTCTGGGGAAGGGGATTATTATAAAAATGTGATTACCATAAGTGTAGGAGCGCCAATTGATATAGCGCCAAGAGATATAGATTAAAGCACTGATGTGTACTATTTTTGCAGCGCTATTTCATACATGGCGTGATGATAGGCAGCATTAAGGAGTAGTACGATAATGGCAGGGTATGAGTATTTATGCCCTGCTATTGATGCGTTTTTCTGAACGTGCCCGGCGTCATGCCTTCATATTTGCGAAATAAAGAGCAAAAACAGCTCACGCCATTATATCCTACGGCGTGGCTTATTTCTTTTATATTAGATGAAAGAACGATACGGTTCAATGGAAGAACTGAATAAGCGCTGGTATACTAACTTTTGGGGCATACCGCTAAAGCCGGCACATTGTTGCCTTTAGACGGTGGTATAAGTGCTGCTTTTTTGGCTCCTGTGGGCGATAAATACGAAGATCCGAATCAGTACTCAGCGGTGCTAAAGATACAGTATGGTCAAATGCGTTTCCTGTTTATGGGCGATGCCGGGTTGGTATCTGAATAGCAAATGCTCAAGTCTGGGCAAGACTTGACAGCTGATGTTGTGAAAATAGGGCATCACGGTTCAGCTGATGCCACATCCTAAGAATTTTTGGATTAGGCGGAAGCAATTCCTTTGAATGAAGGTAACTGTAATAATAACTTGAGTGTAACAAAAAACTAATACAGAAAATTAAACCCTTATAAAGATTGATTTTACTGTAAAAATGAAGAGAAGGATTGTGATGTTTAAAAATTTATGTATTACTTTCATAGATGTGAGTTTACTTCTATTACTTTTGGTAGGATGTAATACTACTCAACAACCAGCAAATACGGCAGGTTCTTATACTACAAAATATGAGCAGATTCCGGCATCATCTTCTATTCAAGAATTAACGGAGAGCACTATTAATAGTAGATATAAGAATGTAACTGACATTTGCTTTGAAGATTATGAAAACATTGACAACATAGGTTATTTGGCCTTTTCTTATAAAAACAAGCAGTTACCATATTGTGGTTTTACCGTGGCACAACAAAATGGAGAACAATATAAATTATCTTATTTTGAGGACTATTCTATTGCCGAAAAAGAACCGGTTAGTATTACTCAGTTTATTGGGACTTATCCCGGTACAAAAGATCGGAAATTCCATATAACTATAGGATATATTAACAACGATCGAATAAAACAAATAATCCTTTATTATCCCCAGTCTAACGTAAAGGTTATACAATTAGGGGAAGACCAGCATGTTTTTCTTGATATTAATGTAAATTCTGAAGATTCATTATTGAAAATTGAAGGCAGAGCAAGCAATGAGAATATCGTTTATAAAAAGGATTCCGATTAAAGGGGATTTCGATAAAGATGAGTCTCAACACTAATATGTATAAATATGTGGCACAAAGGATATCGAACATTTACATAATAAAATTCCAAGATATCAAGAGATATATTAAGATAATGGAAGTATTCGGGAGCATAGAAGGTAAAATCATGGCTTGAACAGTATTTATCGCCTATTTTAGAGGAGGATAGGTTATGCTGGTTAAAGATGCTAAGGATATCGCTCGTAAGTGGGTTATTGATGAAGGTAGTAAATTGCCGGGTTTTTATGGAGCTTTCTATCATGGTTCGATTAATTGGCTTTCTGATAGTTCTATTCTTTCTACAACTTCGGATGTAGACATAATGGTCGTACTTGATGATTCCAACCCATCAGATAAGCTCGGGAAATTCATCTATCAGGATATTATTTTAGAAGTTTCATATCTTCCATCCTAATCAGCTTCTATTACCTGATCAGATATTGGCTCAATACCATCTAGCAGGTGACTTTCGAGTGCCGAGCGTTATTCTGGATCCATCGGGTCGATTGAGCAATATACAAACAGCTGTAGCTGAAGATTATGCCAAGCGCAAATGGGTTTACAAGAGATGCGAACATGCGATGGATAAGATTATGAAAAATCTTCAGAGTTTAAACAATTTGGAACCGTTTCATGATCAGGTTGCTGCTTGGTTGTTCGCGGCAGGTGTGATGTGCCATGTATTGCTTGTGGCCGGCCTTAAGAATCCAACTGTGCGACGCCGATATTTAGCGGTGAAAGAACTTCTGGAAGAATACGGTTACTCAAATTTTTACGAAATTTTGCTAGAAGTATTGGGATGTGCCAAGATGAACCGTACTGATGTTGAATGCCATCTCGCAAGACTTGTTGATGTATTTGATGTAGCCAAGAGAATGATTAAAACGCCTTTCTTTTTTGCATCTGATATAAGCGATATTGCCCGACCGATTGTTATAGATGGAAGCAAAGAGTTGATTGAGGGTGGCTATCATAGGGAGGCCGTGTTCTGGATAGCGGCTACTTATTCACGATGTCAGAAGATACTTTATCATGATGCGCCTGTCGAAGTACAGAATAGGTTCACTCCGGGCTATCTGCAATTGCTTGGCGATCTTGGCATTGCTTCGCCGTTTGACCTTCAACAGCGCGGTGAGCAGATCAAAAAGCTTCTCCCGCAGCTTTGGAGTATTGCAGAAGTTATAATTTCAGCTAATTCAGCAGTGGAAAATTAAAGACCGCAAGCCGTGTTATGCATATGAAAGGGTGATTAATCAGTCAACAAGCCTATGCACAACGGTACATAAATAGTCGCGCAAAAAGGGCTTTGGGTATTTATACAAAATTGGCCGTATCTATCATGAAGGCTGGATGTATGATATAATATATAAAAATCAATGCAAAAGGAGCTGATTTATATGGCTTTGGAAGGGAAGAAACTCGTAATGCTTGCAGCTAACGATTATGAGGATCTGGAGTTATGGTATCCTGTTATAAGGTTGCAGGAAGCCGGAGCTCAGGTTATAGTAGCTGCAGCCAAGCCGGGTACAGTGATGAGCAAACATGGGTATCCTGTAGAGGCGACGGTGGCATTTGCCGATGTAAAAACCGACCAAGTGGATGGGGTGTTGGTACCGGGCGGCTGGGCTCCCGATGGCATACGCAGGCATAAAGAGGCCCTCGATGTTGTGCGCCAGATGAATAGGAGCGGTAAATTAGTGGCTGCCATATGCCATGCCGGATGGGTACTTGCATCGGCCGAGATTTTACAGGGCAGAACAATGACATGTGTGTCGGCTATAAAGGATGATGTCATACATGCCGGTGCCAAATACATCGATCAACCCGTGGTGGTGGACGGTAACCTGATTACGTCGCGTACGCCGGCTGATTTACCGCAATATATGAAAGCAATAGTGGAATTTTTGAGCAATTAAGCTAAAGACTATCCTTGCCGTAGCTATGGGTATCGATAACCTTATGACATGCTATATCAGGAGCTTAATGGAATAACGCCTTAGAGAGCAAAAGATTCTATAGGCGTTATTCCATATTTAAATATATTGTGCTAATATTATAGACATAAGCGTGGGAAAACCTCGGAATTTCATTGCGGTGATGAGGCAGGTATGTATTTGCAACACTATTGTAGAAAGGATATTATGTATGAGCATACAAGAAGAAGCATTAGAATTACATAAAGAGCATAAAGGGAAACTCGAGATAACATCTAAGGTAAAGGTGGAATCTGCTTATGATTTAAGCCTTGCGTATACGCCGGGAGTGGCGGAACCATGCAAGAGGATACATGAAAACCGCGACGATGTTTATAAGTATACAATTAAAGGCAATACTATAGCGGTGGTGACAGATGGCACCGCTGTATTGGGATTAGGCGATATAGGCCCTGAAGCCGGGCTTCCTGTTATGGAGGGTAAAGCTGTGCTGTTTAAGACATTTGGTAATGTAGACGCATTTCCCATATGTCTCGCTACCAAAGACGTGGAAGAGATCGTTAAAACCGTAAAGCTCATATCGCCAGGATTTGGAGGTATAAACCTTGAAGATATATCAGCACCTAGGTGTTTTGAAATAGAGGAACGTTTAAAAGCGGAGCTGGATATACCGGTATTCCACGATGATCAACATGGCACCGCAGTAGTCGTGCTGGCAGCTATGATAAATGCCCTTAAGATTACGGGTAAGGTCCTGGATAACTTGAGCGTGGTCATTAATGGCGCAGGGGCGGCTGGCGTAGCCATAGCCAAATTGCTTATGAAAATGGGCTTAAAGGACGTAGTGCTATGCGATAGACAAGGAGCCATATATGAAGGAAGAAATGGACTTAATGATATAAAACGGCAGATGGCAACTATAACCAATTTGGATAAGAAAAAAGGAAACCTTACCGATGTCATAAAAGGTGCTGATGTGTTCATAGGAGTGTCGTCGCCTGGTGTGCTTACGCCAGATATGGTGCGTACAATGGCGCCAGAGCCGATGGTATTTGCTATGGCAAACCCTGTGCCCGAGATATTCCCTGACGAGGCCAAGAGCGCTGGGGCAAGAATAGTGGGTACTGGCCGTTCGGATTTTCCCAATCAGATAAACAATGTGCTGGCCTTCCCCGGCATATTTCGCGGAGCGTTAGATGTAAGAGCGCGTCAGATAAATGATGAGATGAAGATAGCAGCAGCTTATGCCATAGCTGGCTCGGTAAAACCTGAGGAGCTAAACGAAGATTTTATAATACCCTATGCTTTCAATAAAAAAGTAAGCATAAACGTGGCCAAAGCAGTTGCCGAATCCGCCAGAAAAACCGGCGTAGCAGCAAAATAAGAGATTATCAAGGCAAGAATTAGTTAGCACGGTGTGTGGATCCTTAGGTTGGACGATACCTGCAGGACGACTAAAATACCGCAGTGTCTACTACTGCTGCAAAAACTAGATGCCGATGGAGTAATGCAGCTACCTGAGATCAAACGCTCTCGCATAAGAAAGGCATCTACCAAAAAGCAGTACATAGAATTTGATACCACACCAGTATGAGGAGAGTTATCAGAACATGAGTCTACTTATCTGGAAATTGTAATTGTAGGACAACCATCATTCGTCCGCATAGCTGTAAAATAACGATTAAGCGGCATGATGCGTCTAAAATAAGATGTTTTTGTACATAGATAACTGTTATAAAGCTAGTTGGGGTATGCCAGATTAAATAATTGGTATATGTAGGCCTATGAATTGCCGATTGTAAATTTTTGCTCTTTATCCCTGAAATGACAACACTTTGTATTGACAAATTATCGTTTTTGCGATAATATAGTAATGAAGTTCAAAGGACTTAAATAAAATTAAATAATGACCACTGGGGAGCCAGATTAGGCTGGCTGAGATAGGGGACCGATGAATCCTCTGACCCATCGAACCTGATCCGGTTAATGCCGGCGTAGGAATGTGGAATGCGCAAGTATAGGCCATGAATTATCAGGTTCATGGCCTTAATTTTTATATGCAAAGGAGGTGATATACGTGGCAAGTGCAAATGTAAGCCTTCAAGTTTTACCATTAGTCGAAGAAAGGAAACTCAATCATGTAGTAGACGAGGTAATAGAATATATAAAAGGTACAGGTGTGAAATATGTCGTTGGTCCTATGGAGACAACTATGGAAGGGGAATTGGATGAACTTCTTGAAATAGTAAAAAAAGCGCAAAAGATATGCGTTAAAAATGGAGCAGATAGGGTGATTTCAGTTGTTAAAATTGATTATAGCACTGATGGGGTGACTATAGATGAAAAAATAAGCAAATATATCAAATGAGAAAGGTGTATGATAAACTATGATAGGAAAAGTAAATGATAAATTTTTTAGAGAGTCTATTCTACCTTATATAGGTGCTGTATCAGATAAAACAGTAATAGGACCGAAAATGGGAGTTGATGCAGCAGTATTAAAGCTTAAAGATACTTACATGGTTATAGCTGAAGATCCTATATTTCCATCTCCAACCATTTCGCCGGACGATTTCGGATGGATAACAGTACATATAGGTGCAAGCGATGTTGCGGTAATGGGAGTTAAACCTGAAGGTATGACATACTCATTGCTTTTACCACCTGAAACAACTGAAGAATATATAGCGGCATTAGTAAAAAGTATTAGCAAATACGCAGCAGAACTCGGTATTGCTATAGTTGGAGGGCATACGGGCTATTATGCAGCCGTTAATACGCCTATTATAGGCGGTATTACAGTATTTGGCTTTGGGGAAAAAGTAGTAGCTCCGAATGGCGCTAAAGTTGGTGATGCGGTAATAATCACCAAGGGCGTTGCTATTGAAGCAGCTAGTTTAATTGCATGCGAGTTAAATGATAAGCTTCATAAGAATGGAATAAAATCAAATTTAATTGAGAGAGCTAAACAGAGATTTTATGAGATTTCTGTAGTGAAAGAAGCTGAGATATCTGTAAAGATAGGAGGTGTCAACGCCATGCATGATGCCACTGAAGGGGGCCTTGCTAGAGGATTGTGGGAAGTGGCAGAAGCATCTGGCGTGGGGCTGCGAATAGAAAAGGGGAAAATCCCAATTTCAGAAGATGTAAAGACAATATGTGATTATATAAAATTAAATCCGTTAGAAGTTATAAGTGAAGGTACACTTATATTAACGTGCAATACTGGTAAGGTTGATGAGCTTATGTCAGCATATGCCAAAGAAGGAATTGATGCTGCTGTAATAGGTACAGTAGTCCCTGAAGAGATGGGTAGATTTTGGATTGATGAGAATGGCACATTAATAGAGTTAGTTCCGCCGGAGACAGATGAATTTTGGGAGGCGTTTTTTAGTATATTTGACAAGTAATAGATGTACAGCAAAGCTGCTTTGAAGTCGCCTGAGTTTTGCATTTTAGCATAAAGCAGTAGATTGAAAATTGGCATCCTCGGGGTTTGCGTAAGAGAAGCGATAGTAACAATAAATATGATGTTTACCTAAGGGATATAATATGTCTAAATTCAGATGTTTTTATATACAGATAACTGCTATAAAGCCAGGTGGGTATGCAAGATCAAATAATTAGCGAGACTGTGCAAAATTTTGTGTATAGCTGAATAATAAGGTTCCTTTCTGGCGACAATTAGTAACAAAACCAGAAAGGAGCTTTATCATGAGCGTTTTACCAAAAGAAGTAGTACAGGAAATAGTTAAAGAGAACAATTTCCAGACGCCTCAGGAGATAATAGCCTTTATGAAAGAATCCTTCAGAGATGTCATTCAGGAAATGCTAGAGGCTGAGTTGGAAGTAGAACTTGGTTATGCCAAGGGAGAAAATCCACCAGCTGGTGCAGAAAATACTAGAAATGGATATGCTCCAAAAACTGTCCGCAGCGAGTTAGGTCCTATTGAACTAGATATCCCCAGGGATCGTAAAGGACAATTTGATCCTAAAATAGTCCCTAAATACTCCAGAGATGTTTCAGGTATTGAGGATAAGGTTATCTCACTGTATGCCAGGGGCATGAGTACTCGGGACATTCATGACCAAATTAAAGACCTGTACGGCGTAGAAATTTCTGCTGAGATGGTAAGTAAGATAACTGACCGTATAACGCCTGAAATAAAAGAATGGCAGAACAGACCTCTCGAGAGAATATATCCTCTCATCTTCATGGATGCTATACATTACAAGGTGCGTGAAGATGGGCAGATCAATAAACGTGCTGCTTACGTCGTTATGGGAGTGAACATGGAGGGCAATAAGGATATTCTAGGCATATGGATCGGCGACAACGAATCCGCTAAATTCTGGCTTGGAATACTAAATGATCTCAAGAACAGAGGCGTGGAGGATGTTCTGGTATTCTGCGTTGATGGCCTGACAGGTATAAAAGAGGCTATTGAGGCTGCATACCCAAAAGCCGACATACAGAGATGCATAATACACCAATTGCGCAACTCTTTCAAGTATGTATCATATAAAGACATTAAAGAGTTTGCAGGGGACTTTAAGGGCGTATATACGGCAGCAAACGAAGATATTGCGCTGGATAAACTATGTGAACTTAAGGATAAGTGGGGTAAACAATATCCTTATGCATTCCGCAGTTGGGAAAACAATTGGGATATATTGAGCCCGTTTTTCAAATACCCGAATGAGGTGCGTAAGATTATGTATACCACTAACATCATCGAGGGATTGAACCGCCAGTTCAGGAAGGTTACCAAAAGTAAATCTGTATTTCCTTCCGACAGTTCCCTTGAGAAGATGTTATATCTGGCTTCTATGAACATTATGAAGAAATGGACACAGAGATACCGTAATTGGGACCAAGTATTGAACCAATTATTAATAATGTATGGTGAGCGTCTAGAAAGCTACGTTATAAACTAACCAGGTGTAGTTTATATAAGACGCTTTCTTTGGCGGCAAAGAAAGCTTGGCAAAGAAACCGGCCCTCATCGCCGGGCGGGCTAGACCCCACAAAAAACAGGCCGAAAAGACATACATTACGCCATATAAACAATTATTGCCTAAAACATACAGGTTTATGTATAAAAATACGAGAATTAGGCAATAATATGAATATAAAGGTCGTACAATTGCTACGAAAACGTAACAAACAGCCTACCGCCAGAAAGGGCTTAAAAGCCCCTATACACAAAATTATTTATACCCCCTAATTAGCATATGTAGATCTATGGAATGCTGATTGTAAATTTTCGCTCTTTACCTTTGTTTCACCGATGTCCTAATTGCCAAAAACAACGGAATGGGGTATACTACTGATAATAGTTTAATTTGTTTATTCCGAAAGGAGCTAAATATGGTGAAGGGTAAAACCTATTATATAACTACACCTATATATTATCCGAGCGATAAACTGCATATAGGGCATTCCTATACTACGGTGGCGGCTGACGCTATGGCGCGCTTTAAGCGGATGACCGGCTATGATGTGTGGTTTCTGACCGGCACCGACGAGCACGGCGAGAAGATAGAGAGAGTGGCCAGGCAGCATAACGTGACACCGCAGCAGTATGTGGATGATATAGTATCATGGATAAAAAATCTGTGGAAAACAATGGATATATCATATGACCAATTCATACGTACTACAGACCCAGAACATATGAAGATAGTGCAGACTATATTCAACCGCCTTTATGAGCAGGGAGATATATATAAAGGCGAGTACGAGGGCTGGTATTGTACGCCGTGCGAGGCATTCTGGACTGAGCTGCAATTGGTTAACGGTAAATGTCCGGACTGCGGCAGGCCAGTTGAGAGGGTGCGCGAGGAGGCTTACTTTTTTAAGCTCTCAACGTACCAGGATAGGTTGATAGAGTATATAGAAACCCATCCTGATTTTATACAACCTGCATCGCGGCGGAATGAGATGTTGAATAATTTCCTGCGTCCCGGATTAGAGGATTTGTGCGTATCGCGTACATCTTTCAGCTGGGGTATCCCGGTGACCTTCGATCCTAAGCACGTAATATACGTTTGGATAGATGCTCTCAGCAACTATATAACAGCACTAGGTGCATTAACTGACCATGACGAGGCATTTCGAAAGTATTGGCCGGCAGATGTGCATTTGGTAGGCAAGGAAATAGTGCGCTTTCATACTATAATATGGCCTGCCATATTGATGGCTTTGGGTCTAGAGCTTCCTAAACAGGTATTTGGCCACGGATGGTTGGTCATGGATGGCGGTAAGATGTCCAAGTCAAAAGGCAATGTAATAGATC
Source organism: Clostridiales bacterium (assembly GCA_030156435.1). Classification (GTDB taxonomy): domain Bacteria; phylum Bacillota; class Clostridia; order Mahellales; family Mahellaceae; genus Mahella. The sequence goes on from JASGMM010000018.1 coordinate 20,048, forward strand.
CACTCAAATTGGTCGAACAGTACGGCGTAGATGCTGTGCGCTATTTCCTGCTGCGCGAGGTACCATTTGGGGCAGACGGTAATTTTTCAAACGAAGCGTTAGTCAATCGTATAAATTCCGATTTGGCCAATGATCTGGGCAACTTGGTTAGCCGTACGGTAGCTATGGTGGAGAAATATTTTGATGGCGTGTTACCTGTGCCCTCTACTGCTCAACCTATCGATGACGGCTTAAAATCCATGGCTTTGAGTACTCCGAAGAAAATGGAGGAGCTGATGGATAAACTCCAATTCAGTAACGCTTTGTCGGAGATATGGGCACTTGTCGCCCGAAGCAATAAATATATAGATGAAACTATGCCGTGGGTATTAGCCAGGGACGAAGCACAAAAGGAACGCTTGGGTACAGTGCTCTATAATCTGACCGAGGTCATACGCATGATATCCGTCATGATACAACCGTATATGCCCAACACATCGCCCGTGATATGGAAACAAATAGGAGTTGCCGAAGGCCCAACTACATCCTGGCAGAGTTTATACGATTTTGGCGCGATAGAACCCGGAACAACGGTTAAAAAGGGTCCGGCGCTATTCCCAAGGATACAATAGGGAGGTAGGACATTGCTTATAGATACTCACGCCCATTTAGACGATGCACGCTTTGACGAGGATAGAGAGCATGTAATACAACAGCTAAGGCAGGACGGCCTGGACTGCGTTATAAATCCTGGAGCTGATATGGTCTCCTCAAGCAAGGCTGTAGAATTAGCCCATGCATATGAGTTCATATATGCCGCGGTGGGCGTGCACCCTCAGGATGCTGAACATTTAAACGGTGCAGATTTGGCCGAATTAGAGAGATTAGCAGAAGATGATAGGGTAGTGGCTATAGGAGAGATAGGGCTGGATTACCATTACGATGAACCCGGACGTGATATTCAAAGGGCTTGTTTTAAGGGCCAACTGAAATTGGCCGATAGAGTGGGTAAACCGGTCATTATACATGATCGCGATGCTCACGGCGATATGATGAGCATATTGAAGAATCGTGGTAAAAACCAAAAGGGCGTATTGCATTGTTTTTCCGGCAGCGTGGAGATGGCTGAGGAATGTTTGAAACTGGGATTTTTAATATCGTTTACCGGCAATATAACATTTAAAAATGCCCGCCGGCTTATAGATGTGGTCAAAGCGGTTCCCATAGAGCGCATAATGATAGAAACCGACAGCCCTTACTTATCTCCGGAACCGCATAGGGGACAAAGGAATTACCCGGGTAATGTGCGTTACGTTGCCCAAAAGATAGCGGAGATAAAGGGGATGCAATACGATGACGTCGTGCGCATAACCGGACACAATGCCATAAAGCTGTTCGGTCTGACCGAACTGGGTACAAAACGCCATGCCTGAAGATCGAGGTGGCAATCCTACCCATGATAGGGTATTGCGAGCGGTCAGATTACTTCAGCGGCATGGGGTGGAATTCAATATATTGACGGTTGTAAATGACGTTAACGCCAAGAAACCCGAGGCGCTTTTCAATTATTTCTTCGATATGGGTATAAGGTATATGCAGTTCATACCGTGTTTGGAGACGGATGAGCATGGTGATATAGCGCCATTTTCCGTATCGAAGGATGATTATGGGGAATTTCTTTGCCGCATGTTCGATAAATGGTATAATATGGGGCAACCTGAGTGCTATATACGCGATTTAGACGAGCTGATGATATTAAATACAGCCAAAGCAGATTCGAACGCTTGGCGGCGAGGTGGAAGGAGGCGCGATGATTGCCTGTGGCCGTAGCTATGGTGGAGATAGCCATACCTTTTGCTCATTCGCTCAAGGATAAGAGACACGTGGTCAAAAGCATAATCGCTCGCTTGCGCAATCGTTTCAACGTTTCTGTCGCCGAGATGGAATATATGGACATTTGGCAGCGCGCGATCTTGGGCATAGCGTGTATATCCAACGATGGAAAGTTTGCCAACGGCGAAATAGATAAAGCCATAGATTATATTGAAAGCAGCGAAGGCGAATATCAGGTGATAAATATAGATGTTCAGATACTGTGATTATTCTCTCGAACGGCGCTTTAGGCGCTGCTCTCGCCTTATTATCGCGTCTTGAAACGCTTTGTGCTCATCCGGCGTTTCTGGCGATACGCAGGGTACGGGTGTGGGATGCCCGTTGTCGTCTAATGCCACGAAAGTCAGATAAGCCTCGTTGGTCAAGCGGCGCTGGCTGGTGGTCAGATTCTCACCGTAAACGTCTACCGCTACTTCCATAGAAGTACGGCCGGACCATGTTATTTTGCCTCTTAATATGACTAATTCACCTACTTTTATGGGCTCTTTAAAGTCTAAACTGTCGACTGCTACCGTTACCACCGTATGACCGGAATGTCGTGAAGCCACTATGGCGCCGGCTATATCTATCCAGTGCATAAGCCTGCCGCCTAAAAGGTTGCCAAGCCCGTTGGCGTCATTGGGCAATACCATCTCTGTCATTTCCACTTTCGACGCCGATGGTGGCTTAAATCCCATATTCGGATCGCATGCGTTTATCATTACATTTCCTCCTGCTATTATGTACGATGTCTACCGTTGCTTATAATTTAACATATTTGTATATGATGTTCAAGCACATAAAATTATCAAGACAAGTATTTCCTGCAAAAAAATTTGACACACCCTTGTCCAATAGTGTATTATAGTAGCAAGATCGAGTTAGACGAGATGAGTTTAGATGAGATGAGCCGAGAAGAGCATGAGGAATGAATTTATGACTTTTCGGCCGGAATGATATTCCGGCCTTTTGCATATCTTTTCGGCCTCTCTGGAAAGGAGAGAGCGTATTTGTACTATCCAGACAGACGAGATTTTTGCGAGATGGCAGCTCAATACGATGTAGTGCCGGTATGGGCTGAATTCATGGCTGATACCATAACGCCCATATCCATATTCTCACGCTTTGCTGACAGGCATGGCAGCTTTCTGCTCGAAAGCGTTGAAGGTGGAACGAAATGGGGACGCTATTCTTTCATAGGTATCAATCCATCGGCATCATTCGAATTCAAAAATGGTTTGCTTAAAACTGATGCTGGTCAAGTGCTGTGCTCCGATCCCATAGCCTATATGAAGGATTGGATGCACCGGCGCCGCTGTCCGCAGATAAAAGATTTACCGCGTTTTTCGGGTGGATGCGCTGGTTATTTTGCCTATGATATCGTAAGGGTGCTCGAACCATTGCCCGATATGCCTGAAGATGACCTTGAACTGCCCGATGCGCACTTCGTGTTGTGCGATGACCTCATAGTATATGACCATTTAAGACAAAGGATCATCATAATAGTTAATGTTAATGTTGAACATGAAAGCGATGCCGCTTATGAGCGAGCCATAGGCAAAATAAAGTTAATGTACGACGAGATAATGTCGCAGCAAGCATCTGCGGCCGTCGAACTGCATAAAAACACAGAGAATATATCGCCTATAAGCAATGTATCCCGACAGGAATATGTAGAATGGGTTGAAAGGGCCAAGCAATATATACTCGACGGTGATATATTTCAAGTGGTGCTGTCACAGCGATACGAAACGGTGACTGATGCTCATCCATTCGACGTATACAGGGCGCTGAGGACGCTGAATCCATCACCATATATGTATTATTTTAATTTTGGATATTACCGGATAGCCGGTTCATCGCCGGAGTCGTTAGTCAGGGTGGAGGATGGTATTGTGGAGACCTGTCCTATAGCAGGAACCCGCCCGCGCGGCGATACACCTGAACAGGATGTTGAACTGGAAAACGAGCTGCTCAATGACGAGAAGGAGAGAGCCGAACATATCATGCTTGTGGATCTCGGCCGCAACGATATAGGCAAGGTGGCTGAATACGGCAGCGTGAGGGTTGAAAACATCATGCATATAGAAAAATATTCCCACGTTATGCATCTGGTAACCAATGTTAAAGGCAGGCTCAAGGGTGATAATGACGCCTTCGATGCGCTGGCTGCGTGTTTGCCGGCGGGCACGGTCAGCGGTGCTCCAAAAGTTAGAGCCATGCAGATAATAGACGAAATGGAGCAGGTGCGCCGCGGGCCATATGCAGGAGCCATAGGGTATATAGGTTATAATGGTAATATGGATGTGTGTATAACCATAAGGACGGCTATATTCGTAGGCGAGAAGGTATATGTTCAGGCAGGGGCAGGTATAGTGGCCGATTCGGTGCCTGAGCGCGAATATGTGGAAACAGGTAATAAGGCCAAAGCCTTGCTACAGGCTATAGCATCAGTCGAGAAGAGAGGAGTTTTGATGAGATGATAAAGGAAGCTATCGATATGTTGGTGAAGGGACAGGACTTGTCGCTGGAACAAGCCATGCAATGCGTTGATATGATAATGAGCGGTCAAGCGACGCAGGCTCAGATAGGCGCGTTTTTAGCGGCTATGAGCCTCAAAGGCGAAACGGTGGATGAAATAACAGGTGCGGCGTTGGCCATGCGCAGCAAAGCCCAAAGGCTGGAACTTGATATGTATTGCGTGGACACATGCGGTACAGGCGGAGATAAGGCCGAGACGTTCAATATATCGACGGCTGCGGCTTTTGTTGCTGCAGCGGCCGGCGTGCCGGTGGCCAAACACGGTAACCGTTCGGTATCCAGCCGATGCGGCAGCGCCGATGTGCTCGAAGCATTGGGTATAATAACCGATATGCCGCCGTCTTACACAGCCCAATGCATAAAAGAGGTGGGTATAGGTTTCATGTTCGCACCGGTATACCATACAGCTATGAAGCATGCTGCCGGCCCAAGAAAGGAACTCGGCATCAGAACTATATTCAATATTTTAGGTCCTCTGACCAATCCAGCGGGTACCAAAGGGCAAGTGTTGGGGGTTTACGATGGGGCGATGGTGCGGCCGATAGCACAAGTGTTGGCTAAACTCGGTACCGACAGGGCTATGGTGGTTCATGGTACAGACGGGTTGGATGAGATAACGGTAGCAGGAGAGACCATGGTTGCTGAAATAAATGGCGAGAGTATCGCTGAATATACCATAGCGCCCGAGCACTTTGGACTGGAAAGAGCAACAAAGGAGGCATTAAAGGGCGGAGATCCACAGCACAATGCTGCTATAATAAGATCGGTATTCAATGGACAAAAAGGTGCTTACCGCGATGCCGTCATTTTAAATAGTGCCGCTGCAATATATGTTGGCAAAAAGGCGGAGACATTGGAAGAGGCCGTGAATTTAGCGCAAAAGCTCATCGATGACGGCAGTGCCGGCGCAAAGCTGAGCCAGCTTATTGAATTTTGTAACCGCTACGATAAACAACGGCAACAAGCAATGGTATGAGGTGAATTATGATATTAGAAGACATTGTGGCGGCCAAAGTTATACAATTGCAAATGGAAAAACAACATATATCGCTGGATGGCATGAAATATATGCTCAAAAATATGCCGTCCTATAGGAGATACAGTTTCAAAGAAGCTTTAAAAAGGAAAGACGGTCTCTCCATAATAGCTGAGGTAAAAAAAGCCTCGCCATCCAAGGGTGTTATAGCTGCTGAATTCGATGCGCTGGAAACAGCAAAGGCGTACCAAGTAGGGGGTGCTGACGCCATATCAGTTTTGACCGAAAGGCGTTTCTTTGAAGGCAGTGATCAATATCTAAGCATGATAAAAAGCCAGGTTGCCATACCTGTACTGCGCAAGGATTTCATAATAGATGTATGGCAGATATATCAGTCGCGTCTTCTGGGTGCCGATGCTATATTGCTTATTTCAGCTATACTTGATAAAACGTTGCTCAAAAAGTTCTGCATTATAGCCGATATGCTGGGTATGGATTGCCTTGTTGAGGTTCATAATGAAATGGAGCTTGAAGCAGCGTTGGAGGCCGGGGCCTCTATAATAGGCATAAACAATCGCAACCTCAATGATTTCAGTGTAGACCTTTCCACTACTCAAAGGCTTATGAAAGGTATACCGTCCGATAAAATAGTGGTAGCCGAAAGCGGCATACGAGATGCGGATGATGTCCGTTATATGGCATCCCTGGGCGTTGATGCGTTGCTGATAGGGGAAACGCTTATGCGCTCCGATTGCCCGGGAAATACCATAAAGCAATTCAAAAAGGCCGCGGGAGGTTTAGTGGAAAAATATGGTTAAAATAAAGATATGTGGCTTGACCGGCGAACGGGATACAACGGCGGTGAACTTATATAAGCCGGATTATGTGGGCTTGATATTTGCCCCAGATAGCCGTAGATGTCTTACAATAAAGCGTGCGGCTGAGATTTGTGATATGCTGAATAGCGGTATAAAGCGCGTCGGCGTATTCGCCGATCAGAGCATGGGCTTTATAAATGAAGCCATACAAAGTTGCAAACTCGACGTTGTGCAGCTTCACGGCAGCGAAGCGCCGAATTTCTGCAGCAAATTTACAGGCGTAGAGGTGTGGAAAGCGATAAGAGTCAGGGGCCGCAATGACCTCAAAGGTTTGGATGCATGGCCTGTGGATGCTCTATTGCTGGATGGGTCGATGCCGGGCAGCGGCCATGCCTTCGATTGGAATTTATTGCACGATATAAGGGTCAAGGGCCGTATAATACTGGCCGGCGGGCTAAATCCATATAATGTAAAGATGGCTATAACCACAGCTCGACCCTATGGGGTAGACGTCAGCAGTGGCGTAGAGATCGACGGCTGCAAAGATGCGGATAAAATACGGGAGTTTATAGAAACAGTGAGGGGGATGGAGGATAATGAATAAAGGACGTTTTGGGCGTTTTGGCGGGCAATATGTGCCCGAGACGCTTATGAATGCGCTGGACGAACTGGAGAGGGCATATAACGAAGCCATGGCCGACAATTCATTCATGGAAGAATTAGGTTATTATTTGGATAAATATGTAGGTAGGCCGACACCGTTGTATTTTGCTAAGCGGCTTACAGAATACCTGGGTGGTGGCAGGGTATATCTTAAACGCGAAGACTTGAACCATACAGGCGCGCACAAGATAAACAATGCATTGGGCCAGGGGCTATTGGCCAAGCGCATGGGTAAGAAGAGACTGACGGCTGAAACCGGAGCCGGCCAGCATGGTGTGGCTGCAGCTACGGCGGCAGCGCTTTTGGGCATGGAGTGCGATGTGTTTATGGGGCGCGAGGATATGGAACGGCAGGCCCTGAACGTATTTCGCATGGAATTGCTAGGGGCAAGGGTGGTACCTGTAACCTCCGGTACGGCTACATTAAAGGATGCTACCAATGAAGCCATACGCGATTGGGTATCCAATGTGGAGCATACGCATTATATCATAGGCTCTGTGGTAGGACCACATCCATATCCGACCATGGTACGCGATTTTCAGCGTATTATAGGCGATGAAACCAGGCAGCAGATAATACAAGCCGAAGAGCGTCTGCCCGATCATATTATAGCCTGTGTAGGCGGCGGTAGCAATTCCATGGGTATATTTTATCCGTTTGTAAGCGATGATGCAGTCAAGTTATATGGTGTAGAAGCAGCCGGCCTGGGCCTCGATACCGATAAACATGCGGCTACTATAAGCAAGGGCAACGTGGGGGTGTTGCATGGCATGATGACGTACTTATTACAGGATAAATACGGTCAGATACAGCCAGTTTATTCTATATCCGCCGGCTTGGATTATCCTGGAGTGGGCCCGGAACATGCATACCTGCATGATATCGGACGTGTGCATTATACTTCTGTCACCGATAATGAAGCAATCGAGGCTTTCGAGATGTTGTCTCGCCTAGAGGGCATAATCCCTGCTCTGGAGAGCGCTCATGCGGTGGCGTATGCAGCGAAGCTGATACCTCAGATATCAAAGGACGATATCATAGTGATAAATATATCGGGCAGAGGGGATAAAGACGTACAATCCATTGCCAAATTAAAGGGGGTAAACATCGATGAATAGGATAGATGAGCGGTTTGATGAGCTGAAACGGCATGGAAAAAAAGCGCTGATACCATTTATCACAGCTGGGGATCCTGATGTGGAGTATACGATGAATACCGTCAGGGCTTTGGAATCAGCTGGCGCCGATATAATAGAGCTTGGCATACCGTATTCCGACCCATTGGCCGATGGGCCGGTGATCCAGGCATCATCGCAGCGCGCCTTAAAAGGGGGGATGAACCTAGACATAGCATTCGATATGGTGCAAAATCTTCGTATAAATACTTCCATTCCTTTAGTGTTTTTGATATACTATAATTGTATATATCAATATGGGTTGGAGAAATTCGTTGAACAATGCGGCAAGGCAGGCGTGGATGGCGCGATAGTACCCGATCTGCCTTATGAAGAGCGACAGGTGTTGAAACCACTTTTGGATGATGCGCCAGTATACTTTATATCCATGGTGGCGCCGACGTCAGCGCAGCGCATAAAGGAAATAGCCTCGAGTGCCAAGGGCTTTTTGTACTGTGTATCATCGCTGGGGGTTACGGGCGAGAGACAGGCTTTCGACAGCAACATAGACGCCTTTATGGAAAAGGTAAATCTATATAGCGCGGTACCCACAGCCCTAGGCTTTGGCATATCCGAGCCGCAACACATGCGCCGCTTGGGTCATTTGGCCGACGGCCTCATAGTGGGTAGCGCATTGGTGCGGCGGATAGAACAAAAAGCCTCCGATCGAGATATATATGAATTTATGAGGGGATTGAGGCTGGCTCTCGATGAATGTATGGAACAGACTATGGGAAATAATAGTTGAGATATTTACGCCGGTCAGCGGCCATTGGCTGCGCGAGGGATTGCGCTTGATGGCCGCTAGCTGCGCTTATTTGCTTGTGGCGGCTGTTGTGTGGGAGGCTGTATATAAATTGGTGACAGCCCTTCAGACATTGTACATACCTATACCGCAGCCGGTGGGACTATTACTGCTGCTGCTTGGCATACCTTATTTTGTAATATGGTTTATCTTTGGTAAAAAATTCGGTTCTCATCTAGATGCTAAACCGTTCTTATATGGTTTATTGATAGGCATTATAGGTATTATACCTGATACTGCCTATGTTATATATGTATACATGCAGTTGATGAAATACAGCTATGCGACCGAACTTGAACGCATATCGATTATTATCTTGAGCGTGTTTTGCATAATCCTCCCTATTATGTCCATGTTGGGTACAGTAGATGGATTTAACGATGCTAAAAAAACATCCCACCATATTTGATTTTACATATCCGTAGTAGTATAATTATTCCTAGTAATTAAACTCTTTATATATGGCAAGGGGGAAGGTGGGGAAAATTACTGCTATGGAACCCGTTATAAAAACTGTTTCTGTTAAGAGGGTGTTCAAATCCGGAGGGGAGAACGTGTATGCCTTAAATGATGTTTCCATTTCTGTTATGCCTGGTACCTTTGTCGCACTTCGCGGACGCTCCGGTTCTGGCAAAACCACACTCATGAATATACTGGGTGCATTGGATAGGCCTACCGACGGGCAAGTGTTTTTCGAAGGGGCGGAAATAGGCAAGCTTCCCGAAAATCAAAGAGACGAATTGCGAAGGCATAAATTGGGGTTTGTCTTTCAAGCATCAGCCCTTATACCATTGATGTCTGCTTATGAAAATGTGGAGTTCAGCCTCAGAATAGCCGGAGTGCCGACCGCTCAAAGGCGCAAGAGGGCTGAGGAGGTATTGGCACTGGTCGGTTTATCCAAACGAATGAAACACAGGCCGATGGAGATGTCTGGTGGAGAACAACAAAGAGTCGCTATAGCCAGAGCGATGGCTCATAATCCCAGTGTCATATTGGCCGATGAACCTACAGCACAATTGGATAGCCGTATGGGATTGCAGATAATGAAATTATTCAGGGATCTGGTAGATAAAGAGGGTATAACGATCGTAATGGCTACCCATGATCCCATAATTATGGAGGTGGCAGATCATGTTTATACCTTGGAAGACGGCAAGGTTGTGGATGAACAAGAGCAACAAAGCAAAGCGCTTTAAAGGGATACTTATTTCATCAGCATTGATATTTATGAGCGTGTTATCCGGGTGTGCCATGTTTCCGGAAGAAGAAGAGGTACTGGCTCCTCCGCTTGTTAAGCCAAAACAGGAAGAATACAAATTGGCAGAGGTTAAGAGGGGCGATATAGTAAACAGGGTAAAGAGCATCGGTACGCTGGTATCATCCAAAGATTATCCTCTTTATTTTGAAGCAGGTGGGCGTCTGGATACTATAGCTGTCCAAAGCGGGGATAAAGTAAAAAAAGGACAGGTATTAGCACAATTGGATATAGGTGACTTGGGCACTCAGATAGAATTGGCCAGAATAAATTTACGCAATGCTCAGATAGAACTTAACAAGGCAAATGATAATCTGAAAGCAGCCAAAGCTGCTCAAAGCTCAGCCCCAGCTCAATTAAATCAGGCTAAAGCGAATTTAGAGGCTGCCAAGAAAGCGATGGCGGCCGCAGAAGCTGCTGCAAATGCTCAGGATGCTCCTGTCAGCGCCTTGGTAGATGTAATCACAGCAAAGGAAGCTCTTACAGCGGCTGAGCAAGCCGTCAATAATGCTCAAGCGGCTGTAAATCAAGCCTCTGATAATGCCAAAAACGCTCAATACAATGTGGAACAACGCCAAATCGATTTAAAAGCTGCGCAGATCAGGCTGGATGCGTTACTAGGCCAAATGTCTAATTCTCAATTAAAATCACCCATAGACGGTGTCGTGGTATTTATCGATATGAATATAAAAAAGGGTGACGTGGTGCAACCATTTCAAACACTGGTGCAAGTAGCTGATCCAAGTGATCTCCAGCTAAGTTACGATGCCGGCCTCCTTAATGATCCCATGCTTATAAGGCCTGACATGAAGGTGCAGATAACTATACGCAATAAAAAGCTTACGGGGAAAGTGATTTCATGCCCATACAGTATGCCTGCCGACGTGGATCCCAAAAATAAAAACCAGGTTATCATAAAGGCCGACAATCTTCCTAAAGAAGCGAAGCTAGGCGATAGCGCAGATATAGAAATAGTGCTCCAACAGAAATCCAATACGCTTATAGTACCGCGCCAGGCAGTGCGCAGCTACATGGGGAGAGAATACGTACAGATATTGGATGGCAGTAGCAAAAAAGAGATAGATGTAAAGACGGGCATAAAATCTCCTACAGAAGTAGAGATAGTGTCAGGTTTAAAAGAAGGCCAAAAGGTCATATTGAGGTAAGGAGGGCGGCTTAATGGCAGCGGTTGTAATGGTTTTGCGCAAGATGGTCAAAAACCGGTGGCTGGTGCTATGCTTGCTGCTGGGTTTGATAATATCTGTTGCGCTGGTAAGCAGTATACCGATGTATAGCAGCGGTGTATTGCAAAAGTTATTGACCAAAGATTTGGAAGAATACCAAGTTTCATCGAATAACTATCCGGGTTCATATCAATTCAGCCTATATTATAAAGAAGAAACCAAGGCTGAAGATAAACCCGATATATATAATGAGTTGGACAGATATATAAAACAGAACGTACCTGGTATAATAGATAAGCCTTATTTGATGTACACGCAGAATGTTTCATTAGACCCATATAAGATGACCCCAGAGGATCCTAATAAAGTAGATCCGAGACCCAACCGTTATGGCAAAATACAGGCATTGATGGATTTCGAAGAACACATAAAGCTCATTGACGGCCGGATGCCCGCCAAAGATAAAGTGGACGGGGTATATGAAGCGTTAGTCACCGAGGGCGCGCTCAATAAACTGGATATGGTCTTAGGCAATGTGTTTATAATTGATGATCCGGGGGATGAGCAATTTAAGCCCATAAGGATCAAACCGGTTGGCGTTTTTGAACCGAAAGATGAGAGGGATTTATATTGGTTTAGAGCCCCATCGGTTTATAACGAAAGCTTTATCATCGATTATGACCTTTTTAAGAGGGATTTTGTAAACCAAACGCATGCATTGATAAAGAGCAGTAACTGGTATTATGCGTTTGATTATAATACTATACTGGTGCAGGACATAAATAAGCTGTTGGCAAACCATGTTTCTATAATAAAGGATTTAAACAACATATACAATGGTTTTACTGTTAATGTACCTATGATAGGTATACTTCAGAAATATACCGAACAACAAAAGCAGGTCAGCATGCTGCTTTTGGCGTTAAATGTACCTGTGCTGCTTATGCTTATCTTTTATATATTTATGGTATCGTTTTTAATAATCGATTCGGATAAGAATGAGATAGCGATATTGCGCAGCAGGGGTGCCGGGCGATTCCATATCATGGTTCAATATTTGATAGAGGGTATTATACTGGCCGGTGTGGCTTTTGTACTAGGGCCGCCGTTGGGGCTCTTGCTTACCAAGTTTCTAGGCACATCCAACGGGTTTATGGAATTTGTTAACAGAAAGGCTTTGCCGGTGGCATTGAGTGCTAGTGCATATAAGTATGCTTTAATCGCTGCGGCAGCTTCCGTTATAATGTTGTTGATACCAGCCTATTTTGCTTCCAACATAAGCATTGTTGTCCATAAACAACAGCTTGCCAGATACACCGGGAGTTCATGGTGGCAGAGGTCTTTTATAGATGTTATACTTATGCTCATAGCGGGATACGGTTTATATACATTCAATCAACATCAGCAGGTACTCGCTATAACCAATGCAAATGCCACGGAATTGCAAGTTAATCCTTTGCTGTTTTTTGCGTCTACATTATTCGCACTGGGTATCGGGTTATTCTTTCTGCGAATATATCCGTGGATTGTAGAAGCTATATATAGATTGGGCAATAGGTGGTGGACGCCTTCGTTATATGAGACCTTAACGCAGGTTAGCCGCTCATCCAGGCAATATCAGTTTTTGATGGTATTCCTTATAATGACTATAGCCACCGGCTTATTTAGTGCAAACTCTGCACGTACTATAAACAAGAACATAGAGGACCGTATATATTATCAAATAGGCGCCGATGTGGCCATGATGCCGGCTTGGGAGAGCAATGCTCCGCCGGCCGGAGCAACGGTGCCGTCATCAACTCCTCAGCCTACTTCTGCACAGGGAGCGGAAAATGGAATAGAAGCGCCTGAGAGGATACAATATTCCGAACCGCCATTTCTGAGTTATCAGCAATTACCCGGCGTAGAGCATGCTACCAGGGTATTTCAACGCGGTATGGTGGATGTTACAGCAGGCGGACAAAGGGTGAGCGACGTACAGTTGATGGCGATAGAACCGTACGATTTTGGATTGACAGCATGGTTCAGGGATGATTTGCTTAAGCCGTATCATATAAATAATTATCTTAACTTGTTATCTCAGGAACCTAGCGCAGCGTTGATCTCCAGATCTATGAGCAAGGCTTACGGTATAAATAAAGGAGATTATATATATTTAAGCTGGAACGGCGTGGATGCCGCCAGTTTTATAGTATATGAGGTTATCGATTATTGGCCGTCGTGGAATCCTAGAAGAAACCCTGAAGAGAGCTTAAACGCAGAATATCTCCCCAACGATCCCATGCTCGTAGTGGCTAATCTTCCATATGTACAAAATCACCTTGCGCTGGAGCCTTATGAAATATGGCTAAAAATGAAACCAGGGGCAACTAGCGCGGAATTGTATAAAGGTATAGAGGATAAAAAGCTTGAAGTAAGTGACTTGAGAGATGCCAGCCAGGAGATAATAAAAATAAAAAACGATCCTATGCAACTTGGACTTAACGGTGCTATGACATTGGGATTTATCATATCGTTAGCCATAACGTTTTTGGGCTTTTTACTGTATTGGATACTGTCGATGCGCGGCAGGACCTTTGAATTCGGCGTGTTGCGCGCTATAGGCATGTCGTTGCCGCAGCTCTTAAGCATGATGGTATGGGAACAGGTCCTGACATCGGGCATGGCTATAGTAGCGGGCATATTGGTCGGAGGACTGACCAGCACGTTGTTTGTGCCGCTGCTTCAGGTAGCATACAGTGCTGTGAGCCAAGTGCCGCCGTTTAAGGTAATCTCGTATTTTAGCGATAGGGCGAAACTCTATATAATGGTAGGTATAATGTTGGGATCAGGTCTGGCTATATTAGGCAATATACTGTCACGAATAAAGATAAGTCAGGCCATAAAGATGGGGGAGGAGTAAAGCGGATGTTGATGATAGAATGCGAAGAACTGGTCAAGATCTATAAAGTGGCGGATTTAGAAGTAGTGGCACTGCAGGGCTTGGACTTGGAAGTGGAAGAAGGAGAGCTGTTGGCCGTCATAGGCAACAGCGGCAGTGGCAAAAGTACGTTGCTCAATATGCTGGGCGGATTAGACAGGCCTACAGCCGGCAGACTGTTTGTCGACGGTAAAGATTTGCTCAAAATGAGCGATAAGGACCTGGTAAAATATAAGAGGGATACGGTAGGCTTTATATGGCAGAACAGCGGCCGGAACCTTATACCATATCTTACAGCGTTGGAAAATGTCGAATTGCCGATGCTTATAGCCGGTAAACTCCTGAAGGAACGCGCTAGAGAGTTGTTGGAGAGGGTAGGTATGGAGGGTAAGATGAACCGTAAGCTGGGTGAATTATCGGGCGGCGAACAGCAAAGAGTGGCGATATCCATAGCGCTGGCCAATAATCCGCGCTTGCTGCTGGCCGATGAGCCGACCGGCTCGGTAGATACCAAGATGGCTGACCAAATACTCGATTTGTTGCGTGAACTCAACCGAAGCATGAAGATAACGACCGTCATAGTCACGCACGATATGCGCTTGGCCAAGAAGGTGGATAGGGTAGTGGCTATAAGGGACGGCAAGACCAGCAGTGAATTGATACGGCGCAAGTCCTATGCCGAAGAGCTGGCTGAGATAGAGGCAGGTATAGAGCAAAGCGAAGAGGAAACCCACGAAGAACTGGCCGTATTGGACAGAGCGGGCAGGCTTCAAATACCGAGAGAATACCTGGAAGCACTGGGGTTGGACGGTGTAAACAAGATAAAAGTGGAGTTGGAGGATGGTAAAATAGTATTGATACCACCTCAGAATGTGGAGGAAGCGAAAAAAGACGC